>CAXYWN010000230.1:0-2956 GCA_964292625.1 uncultured bacterium | reverse complement strand
ATTGATAGGCGGTGGAGGGGCCAAAGACCTGATCAAAACTCAGGTCCGCACTCAGCCAGGGATTGGAGCGCATTTTCAGGCCGGGTTCATTGTAGGCCAGATTCATCAGCGGAACCAGCGAAAAACGGTAGGAAGAGCTGTATCTGGTGCGAACGCCATCCACAGCGATCAGGTCCACCACGAAGCGGCAATCTTGCATTTCAGCTACATTTGACGGCACCATAAAGGAAAAATTATACTGGGTGGGGGGCACAAAAGCGGAAAGCAGGAGGCTGTCGCTGGCATTGATGATGGAAAGTTCCGCGTGGTCGATGAGGAAGGGATACTGGTAATTCCAGGCAAAGCTTACGTTGCTGCCACCCTGGAAAACCCGGTTGGCCATCGTCTGGATCGTAGCCTGGGGCTGCATATTTCCCCAAAAAAGGGTCATGGTGCGTATATTGGAATTAAGGTTGTTGAATTGGTAGGGTCCGGCCAGCAGGTTGTGGTAGCTGCCGCCATCCTGCAGATAGAGTTTCTCAGCTCTGCCAAAGTCGTTTGAGGCAGTGATAGTGAGTGTTTCGATCTGATTACTGCGGGTGCGCAGCACCCATGTTTTGATCTGCTCATCAGGATCATAATCTCCTTTCACCTCGCGTGAAAGCTGAGTGCCGGTGTTACCCCAATACTGTTCCCAAAAGGCGTTCCAGACATAGGCTCCCGAGCCCGGGTTGGATTTGGTGGTGTCCCAATAGGCGTCGCTGCCATCCGTGGCGTAGGGATTGGCGCTGAAATGCACCTGGTCGGAAAGCACCCCGGCCTCGTTGCTGATGGTGAGGTTATGAATTGGCCTGGGCGCGACACTGGCAGGATAATTGTAGAAGAATTCCATATCCTGGTTGTTGGTGCTGCTGATCTTGTATGTGTATTCATTGCCGTTAAGCGCCGACAGGTCCCACCATTCAAAGCTGTAGGCGCCGGGGTTGGAAAGAGCCGGATTGCTAAGCCAGGAATCCACCAAAGTGAAGTTGCTGGCGGCATCGCGGCGATAGACTTTAAAGCCCTGGTTATTGGTTTGTCCGTTCACCTGCCAGTATAGGCGGACAGTATTGTCCAGACCGAAAGCGGAGAAAGACGTTACGTTCGCCGGGGCAAGGATGGTATTCACCTCATTCGAGAGTCCGGACACGTTTCCGTTCTTGTCGAGTGCGCGAATCCGGAAGTAATATGGATTGGCGTTGGCAAGGTTGGGCACGGTGATCATCTCGCAATCTGGCGAAGCCAGAAAATCGTTGTTAGCGCGGCTGAACACCTGATAGTTGCCCAGGCCGATGGGCTCTGTGGCGTAGAGCAGTTCGTAGGTCTCAAAATCGAAGCCATGACTCTTTTGCCAACTGAGGGTAACGCTGGTGAGTGATTGATTGTGCACAGCGAGGCTGGTTGGGGCGGGCGGGGTGAGTCCGTCGTCCATCGCGAACATATCCACCAAAACAGGTTCCAGATCGTGAACCCAGCGTCCGTAATAGTCGATGAAACGGGTAAAGATGTTATCCATATCCCAGCCCCGTGCGCCAGCATTCCAACCGTAGAACCAGCGGTAGTTGTTTTCCGTTTCCTCATAGCAGTTGGGCAATTCGTCCATTTCCAGATGGAAGAAAGGGTCATAGATATCATAGTCCGTGGTGCCGCTCTGGGTGTAGATCATGTGCTGATTTTGAACGTAGGCGGGCAAATCTATGTCATTGTTCACAGGATAGGTGTTTTCACCATCCGAAAAAGTGAAGTCGTGGGTGCTGTAGTTCACGGCGTAAAAGTCGTTCAGATATACGGGGCGGTGTATTCCAATCGTGTTGGCCGGAATCATCAGGTGCTGGCCGGCGTTGATCAGATCACGCTTCAGGGGCGAAAGATCCCGGATGGGCAGATTGGGGCAGGGACGGGGATTTCCGGCCGAGATCTGGCAATTGGCGTAGCCCACATGACGGTTCCAATCGTAGGAATGCATCTGAACGGAAAACTCGCGTGAGCCAAATTGAGCACGAATGGTATCGGCGAATTTTTTATAAACCGTGTTGAAGGGATGCGTTGGATTGCGCAGAGGATCGGAAAGTGATTTGGAGTTGGTATAGCTGCCCACGTTGGTCCAGCGGACTTCGCGACAGGCGCCATTGATCAGCAGATAACGCGCGTCCCAAACGGTTAAGGCTTCATAACCCATGGCGGGAGTGGGAAAATCGTCACATGTGTGCGGAACCGTGATGATAATCGGTTTGCTGCCCTGAGGGTTATAGATGAATATGCCCCAGCCATAGACGAACGCGCCCACCTCATCATCATCTTCCTCGGGCGTGCCATTGTCGTCATAATAGCTCATGTCGGGAATCTCGCGGAGCATAAAATAGGTGCGGCCGTTGGTCGTGTCGTGAAATTCAACGATCTGGTATGGGGCGCCGTTGGACGTCAGGATGGCTTGGGCACCATCGTAATCCTCTGCCACAAAAAGATCCATCATGTTGGTCCAATAGACCAGGTCCCCTGGCGTGGGCAGACGGAAATTTCCAAAACCGTTGGTCTGCACATCGTAAGGAGCATAGAGGTTGTAGGCGGGAATGGCGATTCCCTCGGCGACATGCGAGATCCAGTTGTCGTAGGCGCAGGCAGGCTCGCTGCCCATTAAGAAATTGCGTAGCGATCCCGTTTCCACAATGATTGCCGGAGCCAGTGCCACCAGAAGGCAAAGCCAGGCAGCCAAAATTGTTTTTTTCATTCTTTCCATCCCTATTTGGTTGGTTTTTCTGCGTATTTTCTTTATCTTGGTGACAGCGATTTCAGTCAAGTTATTTTTCTGTTACTTCACGCGAGTATTGCCTGCTATCAAAGAATACCGGCTGATTATCAAGTAAATTCCTGCCTTCGCTCCGGTTATCAATACGGTATCAATACGGAATCAATACGGATTTCATCCGTATTGATTCCG
>CAXYWN010000229.1:0-2983 GCA_964292625.1 uncultured bacterium | reverse complement strand
GTTGGAGGTGCTGCCGGGTAAGCAGGACCCGGTGTTGGATACCTTTCCCGCGCGGCACCGGGCTTACATACGGCAGGGTCTGGAGAAACTCGCGCAGCCGCGGCGGCTCATGCCCATCGCCAAATGGCGGGCGCGCCTGCTGGGAACTCTGGACGCCAAACTGGGCCAGGATTCCGACTTTGCCAAGGCGCTGCTGTTTTCGGATACCGCGGCCAAGGGGATGTATCGCGATAAACTCGTTCGCAGCGGCATGATCCATCTGATCGTGGTCAGCGGTTTGCACATCTGGTTCATCTATGCGATGTGCATGGTGATTTTGAACTTTCTTTTGCCCAGGCGGATAGCGGAACTGGTTTTTCTGGCGCTCATCTCGGTTTACGCCGCCTTGAATCATTGGTCGCCGCCGGTGACGCGGGCCATCCTGATGATCGGCCTGCTGATCTTTTCCCGCTGGCGGAGCATACCCATGGGAGGCGCGCAGATGCTGGCGCTGAGTTTGCTGGTGATCACGGCCGTAAACCCCGATCAATTGTTCAATGTGGGGCTGCAGCTTTCCTTCTTCTGCATCGGGGTGATCATCCTGGGCCTGCCCAAGATGGTCTGGATCAGGGAACAGCGTATGCCGGCGGACGCCCCGCGCCAGAGATTGAACCGCCTTTTCGATCTGCTGCTGATGAACATGGCGGTGAGTTTGGCAATCGCGCCTTTGACCCTGCATTATTTTGGCACAGCCTCGCTGAACGGGATTTTGGGTAATCTGCTGGGAATTCCGCTCGCGGGGGCGCTGCTGATTGTCTGTTTTCTCGTTCTGTTCATTCCCGGCGGAAACTGGCTCAGCGCGGCTTACGTTTCCGCGTATCGCCTGATTTTGGGGATTTTCACCGGCTGGACAGAGTTTGTGGCCAGCCTGCCTTTCTATCTGGAAAATACATGGATTTCCGGCTTGCAGTTGCTGGGCGCCCTGCTGGTGGCGGTGAGTCTTTTGTCTCTGCTGCGCAAGCTGAAGTTTAGCTGGAAACCGCTGCCCCTGGCGGCACTGGGCTTGGTTCTGTTCTTTATACCCCAATTCCGCTCGCAGCCGGAGGGAGGCATCTATCTTTTTGCCTGCGGGACAGGGGATTGCATCCTCGCCAAGTTCCCGGATGGCAGTAAGCTGATGGTGGATACGGGCCCCAAATTTCACAACGCGGAAAAAAGTTGGGCCGCTCGCACCTTGCTGCCCTGGCTGCAGAAAAAGCATATCCGCGACCTGGACTGGCTGGTGATCACGCATCTGGATTCGGATCACTCTGGAGGCTTTCCCGACCTGGCCAAAGCGGTGAAAATCCACAATCTGGCCGTAACCGACGAGACCATGCGCGATCCCCGCTGGAGTGGGTGGGAACATGAGGGCCTGCTGAAAGGCATCCGGGTGCAGTGCATTGACGATACTGTCAGCATCTGGATGGGTGACGCGCTGCTGAAATTTCTCCATCCGGACAAAGACTTTATCGCAGGAATCTGCAACGCTGGCTCGCTCGTCTTCAGGCTGGACCATCTGAACAAGAGCTATCTCTTTACGGGAGATGCGGAAACCGACGTGGAGGCGCATCTGCTGGCCAGGTATCCGGAGGAATTGAAGGCGGATTTTCTGAAGGCGGGACACCACGGCAGCAGAAGCCCCAGCAGCCGCGAATTTGTGCGCGCCGTGATGCCGGAGGAAGTGTGGATATCTGTGTCGGAACGCAACCAATGGGGTTTCCCCCATGCCGAGCCGCTGAACGCTTTTCGCCACTATGCCAAAAGGATCAGCAGCACTGCCGAAGGCACGATTTTCCAGCCCTTCGAACAAAAAGATTGACAGGCAGGCCGCGCTTCAGCTTTGCTGCCTGAGAGAAACAAAGTAAAGAAGGATGCAGATGCTCACGCCAACTGCCAAAGCCCTGGGACTTGCCGAGATCTTCGCTCTGATCGGGATTGAAGGTGAATTTGGGGCCGAAGTGAAAAAACAGGAACTGAAACGCCCGCCGCTGAAATTTTCCGAGACGAAAACCCGCTATGAAAGGCTGGAGAAGATGATCGGGCGCCTGCGGGGAAAGGACAAGTCCCTGCGAGTTTTGAGAGAACTTTTTGCGCATCTACCCAAACTCAGCCTGCCGGATAAAAAAAGTGCTCAAGCCTTTGCCCTGCACGAACTTTTCCTGATCAAGGAATTCCTCTATCACTATGGCAGATTGCACGCTTATCTACGCAAGCTGGGTTGGCTGGACCAGTTTATCCTGCCGGATCTGGCCGGGGTTTTTGCCATCCTCGATCCCGAGAAAAGTGGCCTGCCCTCCTTTCGCATTTCGGCCTCCTATTCGGCCAAACTGGGAGAGATCCTCAACGAACAGATCGAGACAGCGAACCGGCTCA
The DNA here is from genome assembly GCA_964292625.1 of uncultured bacterium. Taxonomy (GTDB): domain Bacteria; phylum Cloacimonadota; class Cloacimonadia; order Cloacimonadales; family Cloacimonadaceae; genus Syntrophosphaera. The sequence goes on along the minus strand of CAXYWN010000229.1, from coordinate 589 downwards.
AACACGCCCGAGCCCAGTATTTGCTGGAGGCGCGTGAGGAACTGGAGCTGCCTCAACTCAAGGAAGAATTCGCCCTATCCCGCGCCGAGACAGTACTGGCAGACCGCATCCTGCATTCGCCTTTCTTTGTCCTCAGCGCGGAAAGCGTTGCCAATTATAGCTTTGTGCTGTCCGATGACGAACTCTGCCTGGAGCTGAAAAAACGCTTCACTTTGTTGCAGGCCAAGCGGGAAAAGGAAGAGGCGCGCGTCCTGAAAGAGATCTCCGCCGCCCTCAACGAATCGCTGACCCTGCTGCTCGACTCCATCATCCTGCTCAAGGATTCCTGCTGGCTGTTCATGCTGTCGGATTTTGCCCTCAGCCACGCTTGTGTGATTCCCAAACTCACGCGCAAAAAGGTCATCCGGATCAAAGCCGCGGTGAATCTGCCGCTGAAACTGCATCTGGAGGAACTGGGACGACGCTGGCAAGGTGTGGATTATGATTTCTAGCAGGCTGTGTCGCTGCTGAACGGACCAGACATGGGCGGCAAGACCACGGTGCTCGAGACGGCCGTACAATTCTGTTGACAGGCACGCCTGGGCATCCC
>CAXYWN010000228.1:0-3018 GCA_964292625.1 uncultured bacterium | reverse complement strand
GCACAACGTAATCACCATCGGACTCCTGATGGCCTTCACGCAATACATCTCCAAGCTTTTCCAACCCATCAACGACTTTTCTGAAAAGTTCAACATCCTGCAGGGAGCCCTGGCCGGAGCGGAGCGCATCTTTGACCTGATGGATCAGGATACCGAGGATTACCGTGATCATCTGGCCAGCGACATCAAGCTGAAAGGCGAGATCGAGTTTAAAAACGTCTGGCTGGCTTACAATCCCGGCGAATGGGTGCTGAAGGATGTCAGTTTCAAGATCCAACCCGGCGAGAAGATTGCCCTGGTCGGCCATACCGGCAGCGGCAAAACCTCGATCGTGAATCTGATCCTGGGCATGTACCCTTACCAAAAGGGGGAGATCCTCCTGGATGGGCTCCCGCTCTCGGAATACGCTTTGGAAGACCTGCGCCGCAACGTCGGCATCGTGCAGCAGGACGTCTTCATCTTCAGCGGAGACATCAAAGACAACATCGCCCTCATCAATACCGGCGTCACCCGCGAAAAGATAATAGAGGTCGCCAAATACGTGAACGCAGACAAGTTCATCTGCAAACTGCCCCAGGGCTACGACGAACCAGTGATGGAACGCGGTGCCACTCTCTCCACCGGGCAGCGTCAGTTGATCGCCTTCGCCCGGGTTTTGGCCTACGATCCCGCCATCTACATCCTGGATGAGACCACCTCCAATATCGACACTGAAACCGAACTGCTGATCCAGGACGCCCTGGCGAAGCTGATCGTAAACCGCACTTCAATCATCATCGCCCACCGTCTCTCCACCATCCAGCACGCCGATAGAATCATCGTGCTGCACAAAGGAGAGATCGTGGAAGAAGGCTCCCATTTCGATCTGCTGGACCAAAAAGGACTGTATTATGACCTCTACCGTCTGCAATATACCTAAACAGTCTCTAATTCCCTGCCTGATAAGGATATTAGACGCGTGTGTGGAATGATATTTGCATTAAGAATTCAATGATGGAAAAAACATATTGACAAAATCTAACGATTAGTCTTATGTGGAAAATTAAATACAATCTCTTGATTCATAAGGAGGATCAATGAAAAAAAGATGCCTGATACTACTCGCCCCCACACTCGTGGCAGCCATGTTTGCCAACGGTAACAGCCGCTACGAAGTAGTGGCATGGCAAGAAACATTTGAAAGCGGTGCCGCCGGCTGGACGCACTTTGATGGTAGCGTTCCACCCAACAACTGGCACGTTTTCAACGCCGGAGGAGCCCAGGGTAACGCCTGGTGGATGGGAGATCCCGACCTCGCTTCCGGCACCGACATCGGTGGCTATTATGACCACCAATACCTGGTTATGGATACCCCGGCTCGCACGCTGAGCGCTGCGAATGCCACTCTCACCTTCAAAATGGCCGTCGCCCTGGCACCGCCCGCCGGAACTGGCGAATATAATGGCTGGGATCCATTCAACATCCGTGTTTCCACCAATAATGGAACCACTTGGACAACACTGACCCCCACCAGCCCGGCTTATAACTTCACATCTTCCTATGCATTCGGTTTCGAGCATGGCGAAGGACCCAACATCCCCGGCTGGGGCGGAGCTTTCCCAGCTTGGACCAACGCCAGCTTTGATTTGTCCGCCTACGTGGGTCAAAGCGTGAAAATCCGTTTCGCCTTTGCCTCCGACCCAGCATGGTCGACTGGTTCTGAAGCGGGCCTTTTTGGCGCGATGGTTGATGACATCGCCTTTGGCGGCTATTCCAACAATGGAACAGATGACGGCCAAATGACCTGGACCAGCATGGTCCCCGTCGGCGGAGACATCTGGAACCTCGCCACTGATCCCACCGCTCCCTCACCCACCCACATCATGAAATGCCAAAACGCCCAGGGCACTTACAACATCAATATGATGAACTACCTCGTGAGCCCTCCCATCGTGCTTCCCAATGATGGCGACATCCGCGTGGACTTCATGATTATGGGCTCCTTCACCGATCCCAATACTTTCCCGGAAGTTGACTACTTTGGCTGGGAGATATCCCCGAACAACGGTATCACCTGGAACGCCATGAGCAACCCTTACGGCAGTGCCACCGGAACCAACTACGTATATTCCGATGCTCCGGACGTCTGGGCATCCATGACCGGCAGTTATTCGCTTGATGGTTTCATCTCCGATTATGCCGGCCAGACCATCCAGCTCCGCTGGTACTTCAAATCTGACGCCGACACGCCCCAAGGCACGGGTATAATGATCGACGACGTGACCATCTACAATGACGTCTTCATCGCACCTCCTGTCAACCTTGCGGCCACGGTTGCCGGCAACAACGTCACCTTGAACTGGGATGCTCCCGGTACAGGCGGTGGAGGCGGCGAAGAAGGCTGGCTCCATTATGATGGCGAAAACTCTAACAATTTCATCGGAACAGGCCAAGCTGCTGACTTTGCAGTCGCCGCCAAATGGGATCCCGTCGGCGAATACGGCATCTTCGATTGGGTCGGGATGAATATCACCAAAATATCGTTCTTCCCGGGTGAGGCCAACTGCGCTTACACACTGCGCATCTGGACCGGCGGCGCGGGCGAGATTGCCTATGAGCAGCCCGTCACCCCCATAATCAACCAGTGGAACGAAGTTGTCCTCACAACTCCATGGACCATTCCGAGCCAAACCACGATCATGGCCGGATACCGTTGCAACACCACAACAGGTCATCCTGCAGGTGTTGACGCCGGACCGCATGTCCCCGGTTATGGCAATATGATGTACTGGCAAAATGCCTGGACAACCCTGAATGAAGTAAGCTCTGCCCTCACCTACAACTGGAATGTCCGCATCTACGTCGCCGATGCTGATGGCAAAGAATACGTCCTTGGTCATGGACCCTTCAACCAGGAAGTCCATGCCGTCAACGACGCTCCTCTGACTGTATCCCAATCAACCGAACCTGTCCGTTCTCTTGATGGCTACAAGATATTCCGCAATGATATCGAAATCGCCCAGGTCGCCAATGTCCTCA
>CAXYWN010000227.1:0-3023 GCA_964292625.1 uncultured bacterium | reverse complement strand
ACACGGGATTTTTGCACAGAATGGGTGAGGTGCACGATGGCAACGCCTTCACAGACTGGATGGAACAGGAACGCGGACGTGGAATCACCATCACGTCTGCCACGGTGGCCTGCGTCTGGAAAGACACCCTGATCAATATCATCGACACTCCCGGGCACGTGGATTTCACCGCCGAGGTGGAACGCAGCCTGCGTATTTTGGATGGCGCGGTGGGCGTATTCTGCGCCGTTGCAGGCGTGGAGCCGCAATCCGAGACGGTTTGGCATCAGGCCGACCGTTACAAAGTCCCCCGTCTGGCCTACGTGAACAAAATGGACCGCCCCGGGGCCGATTACGAAAGGGCGATCAGTATGATCCACGAACGCCTGACCCCTCTGGCGAGGGCGGTGAACATCCCCATCGGACGCGAGGATGGTTTTGCCGGTGTGATCGACCTTATCACGATGCGGGAGTGGCTGTTCGACCCCCTCACAAAGGGCAGCGAAACACGCCAGATAGAGATTCCGGAGTCCTTGCTGGAATATGCCAGCGAAATGCGCGACATCCTTTTGGAAAGCATCGCCGAGTTTGATGACGAACTGCTGGCTGCCTATTTGGAAGGCGGCGAGATTCCCGAGGAATGGATCCGCCGTGCCATCCGCAAGGGCACCATCGAGGGAAATTTCATCCCCGTGCTCTGCGGTTCCTCGCTCAAGAACAAAGGCGTGCAACTGCTGTTGGATGCCATCCGTGACTTTTTGCCCTCCCCCCTGGAAGTGCCGCCCTGCGAGGGTTTCAATCCTGAGACTCTGGAACCCATAACTCTCGAACCCGATCCCAACGCGCCCTTTGTGGGGATGGCTTTCAAGGTTCAGACCGACAAATATGTGGGCAAACTGGTCTATGTGCGCTGCTATTCCGGCACCCTCAAAAAAGGCGCTCATTTCCACAACCAAAGCAACGGCAAGCGCGAGCGCGTGGCCCGCATCCTCCAGATGATGAGCAACCGCAAGCAAGATTTGAACGAACTCCACGCCGGCGACATCGGCGCCTTTGTCGGCTGCCGTTTTTTGACCACTGGCGACACGATTACAGACGGCAACATCGACATCAAACTCACCCGGATGCACTTTCCCGACAGCGTGATCTCGATTGCCATCGAACCCAAGACCAAAGCCGATCAGGAAGCCCTGGGCGAAGCGCTGTTTCGCCTCGAGGAAGAGGATCCCACCTTCCGGGTCAGCACAGACAAAGACACCGGCCAAACCCTCATCTCCGGTATGGGCGAGCTGCATCTGGAAATCATTGTGGACCGGCTGCGCCGTGAATTCGGAGTTTCGGCCAATGTCGGCAATCCCCAGGTGTCCTACAAGGAAACCATCACCCGCGTTGTCGAATGCGAAGAGACCTTCATCCGCGATATGAACGGCAAAGGCAACTACGCCCAGGTGAAATTCCGCCTCTCGCCGCGGCCGCCGGAAGATCTGACCGAAGGTGAGAAAAACATCTTTGTCAGTCTGGTGGGACCGGATAAAATTCCCGCTGAATACATCAAACCAATCGAAGAAGCCGCGCTTAACGCCCTCAGCGACGGACCTCTGATCAGCGGCAATATGGAGCGGGTCAAGGTCGAGCTGATCGGCGGCGATTTCAACCCCGTGGATTCCAACGAGCTGGCCTTCCGCATCGCCACCTCGATTGCCATCTGCCAGGGCCTGCGAAACGCGACACCGGTGATTATGGAGCCGCTGATGCTGCTTTCGGTGATCAGCCCGGACGACTTTGTGGGCGACATCATCGCCGATATCAACGCCAAACGCGGACACATCACCGAGCTCCGCCGGCTCAACGAATTTCAGCAGGAAATCGTGGCCGAAGTTCCTCTTTCAGAACTCTTTGGCTATGCCACCCGGATTCGTTCCCTCAGTCAGGGCCGGGCGGTTTACAGCCTCGAATTCCTCAAATATGAGATCAGTCCCGCTCAGGTGCAAAGTGCCGTTCTGAAGCGCATCCGGGGCTATGCCGAATAATCTTCTTGACAGCTGTGGAGCAAGATTTAATTATGGTTTTGAAATAACGCATCAAAGGGGATGGTTATGAACATTGACTTAAACTATGTGGGCGACCGGGCGCTGATGGTCGTGGATGGTTTTTTGAACAGCGAAAACGCCTCCGTTTTGCAGGAAAAGCTGAACGAGGTGTTGCAATCGGACGCGCGTTATCTGGATATCGACATGTTCGAATGCAAAAACATCAGCAGCATCGGCATCGGGAAATTGCTTCTTTTTTACAAAGACTTCATCGGGAAAGGCGGCGAGATCGAGGTGATTAGAAGTTCCCAGCCCATCTACGATCTTTTCAATATGCTCAAACTCAACCAACTGTTTTTGGTAAACCTGGAATAGCGGATATGCCTCACAGCATCCTGCTCGTTGACGACAGCCCCGAGATCGTGCAAAGCCTCGGGACTCTGCTGGCACGCCAGGATTACCAGGTGGATACCGCCCTCTGCGGTTCCGACGCCCTTCGCAAGCTGCGCAGAGACATCTACGACATTGTGGTTTGCGATATCGAAATGCCGGGGATGAACGGCCTCGACTTTCTGGAAAAGATCCGCCAGGACAACCTCAACCAGGAGGTGATCCTGATGACGGGATATCTGGAGCAGGAATATTTCATCCGTGCCATCAAGCTGGGAGCCTCGGATTTCCTCAGCAAACCGATTGAGATCCAGCATCTGCTCAAATCCATTGAGGCCATCATTTCCAGGATCGTGATCCGCAACAGCAGTGAAAAACTGCTCAACAATTTTGACCAGGCAGAGTTTTCCTGCGTGATTGATCCCCACAAGTTTTCCGGCGTTGGCGTCTCCAAAATCCTCAACCCCATTCTTTTTCAAAACCTGGATCTGCCTCAAGATACCCTCAACGACTTGCTTACCTGCGCCGACGTGATGCTGCAAAACGCTTATATCCACGGAGTGCTGGAACTCACCGACGCTGAACGCCTCTGCGAACAGGCTCAGCTGCGGCACATCTTCGGCT
>CAXYWN010000226.1:0-3027 GCA_964292625.1 uncultured bacterium | reverse complement strand
CAGCAATCCGCGGGATGCTTCGCTCCTCAGCGGCGGAGAGCAGAGCCAGCGGTGTCCGTCGTCGCCCTTCAGCCGTCCTTCATTGTAAAGCAGGTAATGCGGCGCGGTCTCACAGGTTATCCGGGGATTGTTTTGTTTGGCTTCCTGGATCAGCAGCGCCGCTCCGGGCGTGGATACGTGCACGATATGCAGCGGATAATCGTGGCGCACAGCCAAATCCAGAACCTTGTCCACGGCCCTGGCCTCAGCCAATTCCGGTCGCCGCAAAGTGTGTTCAAAAGGAGTTTTGCCGGGATACCTGGATTGAGCAGCCGCGATCACGGCGTCGTCCTCACAATGAATCAGAATCCTGGTTTTGAGACTGCCCAAATTCTCCATCCAGCGTCCGATTTGCTCGTAAGTGGAATAGAGGCCGGCATCTTTGTAGGTGGTATAAAGTTTGAGATCGCAGCCCTGTTCCAAGAGTGGCGAAAGCTCTTCGATGGTGGCTGCAACAGGCGTCAGATGCCAGTGGACATACCCGGAAAAGTTCCTGGCGGCGTCCTCCCGCATCCGTTCGAACTTGGCGGGAAGCGATTGTCCCGCCTCTTCGCTCACAAAAGCCCCGATGGCAGCCAGACCCTGCTTTCTAACCAGTTTGTCCAGAGCGGCAAAATCGTCACGGAGTTCGTATCCGCCGATGCGTTCGCCCACATGGACGTGAAAATCGCAAAGCCCGGGCAACAGCTCAGCCGACTGCATTGATATCCTTCAAACCGTGTCCGGTAACCAACAGCACCACCTTGTCGTCACGGCCGATCCAGCCTTGTTCGATGGCGTCCTTCAAACCGGAGAGCACCGTCGCGGAGGAGGGTTCCGCGAATATACCGCTCAACCGGGCCAGTTCTTGTTGGTCGCGCAGGATGATGTCGTCTTGCACGCGAATCGCCTTGCCGCCTGTCTCTCGGAGGGCGCGAACAGCCCAATGCGCGTTGGCGGGCGTGGTCACAGAGATTGAATCTGCAATGGTATCGGGCTTGATGGCATCGCGGTAAACCCCGCTTTCCCAATAGCTCGTGATAGCGTCAGAACTGGCGGCCTGCACAGCCAAAAGCCGGGGTAATTGTCCGATGGTACCGGCACTCAGGAGATCGCTGAAAGCTTTGTGGATGCCAGCCAAGATCGCTCCGTCGCCCACTGGAACCACGATCCAGTCCGGTACCTCCCCAAGTTGCAGATATATTTCCAGCCCGGCGGTCTTTTTGCCTTCGATGGTCAGCGGATTGTAGGCCGTGTTGCGGTTCAGACATTCATAACGCCCGGAATACTTCAGCGCGGCGGCGAAGGCGTCGTCGTAAGTCCCATCCACCATATTGAGTTCCGCGCCGTGAATCCTGATTTGGGCAAGCTTGGCGGCGGGTGCTGTGGCGGGAACGAAGATCACGGCCTTTTTTCCCGCTGCGGCGCATAAACATGCCAGAGAAGAAGCCGCGTTGCCCGTAGAAGCGCAGACTATCTGCTTAATCCCCAAGCGTTTGGCATCTGCCACCACCAGGAAAGAAGCCCGGTCTTTGAGGGAGGCGCTGGGATTGAGGGAGTCAGCCTTGATATAAAGGTTTGTCAGCTTGAGAGATGCGGCCAGTCTATCCGCCCGGAAAAAGGGAGTATTGCCCACTGGCAGAGAGGGATAATACTTGGAGTCCAGCACGCTGAACAACATGGGATCGGCTCCGCCCTCTTGCCATTCCTTATGGATTGCCGCCCAATCGAATACGGCTTCCAGAACTCCCGGAAGGGGCATCCCCGGAGCATAGTTTTGGGCGCAGTGCGGACAGAGATAGCGCACCTCATCGAGAGCGAATTGCTCTCCGCAATCGGTACAGCGCCAGTGCAGGAAGTGGCTCATTGATTCAGTTCGAAAACCAGCGCGGCATAAAACGCCGCCGCTTCGGTCAAATGCTGGATGGGAACGGCTTCGTTGGGAGCGTGGGCAAAAACTTCATTGCCCGGCCCCAAGCCGATACAGGGAATCTTGTGCATTCCGGCGATGGCCACGCCATTGGTGGAAAAAGTCCATTTATCAACCTTCGGACTGCGGTCAAGCGTCTGTGCATAAGCATTTTCCGCCGCCTTGAGCCAGGGGGAATCGGCGGGCGTGACCCAGGTGGGATAATACTTTTCGGTGGGATAGACCAGCCCCGTGTAAGCGGCCTCAGGTGAGAACCTCTATTTCAGCGTCTGCTTCCCCGGCGAGACGGCAGGCTTCGCGCACCTCGGCGATGGCACTGTCCTTGGTTTCGCCCCAGGTGAGGCGACGGTCCAGATGGATGCGGGCGCTATCCGGCACCGCGCATTGAGAGGGTCCGGTAAAGTAAACTTCTGTCACGCAGATGCTTCCCTTGCCCAAAAACTCATCATCGCGCAGCCGCTCGTGCAGCTTTTCAATCTCCAGGGCGATGCGGCTGATCTTGTAGATGGCGTTGTCGCCCCGTTCAGGCGCGGAACCGTGACAAGATAGGCCTTTCACGTGTACTTGCATTTCCATCCGACCCCGGTGTCCGCGATAGATATTCATATTGGTAGGCTCTGTGATCACAACCATTTCCGGAACAATCTTGTCTTCGCGGATGATGTATTGCCAGCAAAGCCCGTCGCAGTCCTCTTCCATCACGGTGCCGGTGAACCAGATACTGAATTTCTCGTTCAAACCCAGGTCTTTGATGATGCGCGCGGCGGTGAGCATCGAGGCCATCCCTCCTTCCTGGTCAACCGAGCCGCGGCCCCAGACCTTGCCGTCCTTCACATGGGCGTCGAAAGGGTCGAAATCCCATAGCTTTAGGTCGCCGGGATAGACTGTGTCGAGGTGGGCGTCAAAGGCGATTATCCGTTCTCCGGAGCCGATTCTGCCCAACACGTTGCCCAAGGGATCGATGAAAGCCTCGTCAAAGCCGGCTTTTTGCATCTCGGCGAGGATATATTCCACCACCTCTTTTTCCTTGGTGGAAAAGGCGGGAATGCGCACCATATCAGTAAGATAGCGCACGCTTT
>CAXYWN010000225.1:0-3049 GCA_964292625.1 uncultured bacterium | reverse complement strand
CTTCACTGTCGATACCAACCATGCCAATTGAGGCAAGAGCTTCCAGATAGACAAAGACCAACTGACGGCTTTTGCCGAAAGCATTGGCTATCTCTCTGATGGAACGATACTGCTTGTTCTCCAGTAGGGTGAGGATATCCTCTGCAACCTGGGTGCTGTAACTCCACTTGCCTTTTTGATTGAAAACTACTTGTGAACGATTGTAGATTATTCTGCTACCGTGTTAGGTGATACTCATTTGCAATTTTGGATGATACTTAATAACCATGGTCAATTTTGTGATCTCAAATAGTTAGTGACCTGTTTTCCGTCTCCCCTTTCTTTATTTTGAGCGTGGCAGTCATCAAGATAAACAACTGACAATTCGGGAGAAGATGAATGAAAAACCTTGACAGCATCTTTAGCTACCTGAAAGAGTCTTTTCAATAGTAAATATTCCCCCCACGCGTCTGTGAACGCGGCCAAGGATGGTAAGCCAATGAAAAGATACTTCTTTTACCTATTGGGCGTTTTATTGCTGCTGAGCGCCTGCGACATTAGCAAACCGCATCTACTCTCCTGGGATGTGGATTTGACGCTGCCGCTGCTGAACGAAAGATTTTTGGTTTCGGAACTGGTGGACAGCGTGAATATCGTCATCGGCGAAAACGACGTGCTCACCATCACCGCTACCGGCGAGGCCTCCTCTCCGGATTTTGGCGAGGTCAACTTTAATCCGGATATTGTGCTGGAAGATATCCCTCTGGTTTCCGGCGCCAATATCGAGACATTTGTCCCTCTGATCGATCCGACTGGTTCGGTCTTCATTAGTTTCGGGGAGCTGGAAGAGGGCAATATCGCTTACAACATGAACCTGATCGATCCTGACAATTCCCATGTGATGCTGATCTTGCCGGATGTCACCACCGCCGGAGGAGCTCCGCTGACTATCCACAGCAATGATAACCCGAACTGGCAGAATTTTGATTTGAAGGATTACCGGGTGGGAGTGAAGGATTCGGGTGTAATCCTCGATCAATTGCTGGTTTATCTTATCATCCAGTCCGATCAGCCGGACGGCACGCCCATCGGTACATGCGGCATCCGCATCAACACCCAGATCGGCAGCGATTATTTTCAAGGCTATCTCTACGATTACGTTCGGGCTATTGCAGGCATTTATACCTCAATAGACTTAAATTATCCCGATGACTTTGAAGAAGCAGTTCAATTGCAGGAAGCCAAGCTCTATCTGGGAATCACCAACGAAATTGGTTTCGGCGCGTATTTTTATGGGAAGATCCACGCCGTGAATTCCCAGACCGGCCAGGAACGCTGGGTGGATATCCTGGATGATACAGGCCAGCCCTTTTTTGTGTTTCCGGCCGAAGAATCCGGGCCGGTGATCACCGAACTGGGCTTTGGCCACGGGGTCCCCGAGGTGCTGCAGATAATGCCGGACAGCGTGGAACTGGTGGATGGCTATCTACTGATCAACGGCGGTCACGATGGGGTTCCGGGCTTCGTTAAGGAAACCGACAGATTCCATTGCGTGTACCAAGTGGACATGCCCTGCCATTTCATCTTAACAGATCATGAATTCACGATGATCAACCCCACTGAAATCAATATATCGGTGGATACCCAAAGCCAGATCCTGAATCAGGTGCTGGGCGCCGCGCTGACTTTGAAAGTGGTGAACCGCATCCCGGTTGGAGCTTCGGCGACCCTGTATATTGGCACCACCGACCAGATAGACCCTGCCAATCCCGCCACCTACAGTTTTTTCAAACAAACCACCCTGCATTCCTCGCAATACGTGGGGCCGGATGTCGATGCGAACGGCGAACAGACCCTGCATCTGGAATTGACTGAGTCGGAACTGGCGGTTTTCGCCAATCCCAAGGTTTTCGTGCTGGCCTCCATTAGCCTGGAACCCAGCATCGGATCGGTGATTATCCACGCTTCTCCGTCGGATTACATCCAAATCAGGGGAATGCTGACCGCGAAACTGCATGTTTCTGAAGGCCTGCTATGAAAAAACAGATTCTGTTTTTTGCGCTGTTTGCGCTCTGTGCCTTGCTTTCCGCCACCTCCTTCACGTCCAAATCCCTGCTGTTTTCAGACAGTTATATGCTCAGCGCGCGCGGCTGCGACGCCAATTATTGGAATCCTGCCCTGCTCAACAAGGAGGACGGCGATATCTGGCTGCCGGTCCTGAATTTGGGGATTTACGCCGGCAACAACTCCATCGACATGGACCTTTACAACTATGTGATGAGACAGGACTTCCTCGAAGTCGAGGATAAACAGCGGATCCTGGATGCCATCGATGAGAGGATCGCTCTGAACCTGGGCGGGCAGATCTCGCTGTTTGGCTTCACCACGGGTAATGTGGCCTTCAGCAGTTCGGTACACCTTGCCGCCAAGGCTGCTTTTTCGGAAAAATATCTGGAACTGCTGCTCTTTGGCAATGGCGACGGCAGCCAGGTCTATGAATTCACCAAAGAGAACAACTACCTGGAAGCCCTAAGCTATTTTGACCTCACCGTGGGGGTGGGAGATATCCGAATTCCGCTTCCGGAATCCGTTCCAGACATCAAGTTCGGCTTTGCGGTAAGCGCTCTGGGCGGGATCGGCAACGCCAGCACGGAGAATTTTGACGGGTATTTATCCTCCAATTTGGACGGTCTAACTCTTCATCAGGATCTGTTGTTGCGTGGCGGAGCCGGTGGAGGCGGAGTCAAGGGTTTGATCGGCCTCTATGCGGAGCCGGTGAGAAACCTGCATGTCGGCGCCACTTTGGACAATATCCTGGGTTTCATCAAATGGGGCCTGGTACGTGAGGAATTTAGCTACCATTTTGAGGTGGACAGCCTCTACGCGCTGGATTTGATGGACGGTCTGGACGGGCTTTATTTATATGAAGAAGAGCAACACAAGGCAGAACCCTTTACAACAACAATCCCGCTGGAAATGCGGCTGGCTGCGATGTATCGCACCAAGCAGATCACCTTTTCGGCCGATTACATACAAGGTTTTGGCGATTCTGCGGGAATCAGCCATCAGG
>CAXYWN010000224.1:0-3056 GCA_964292625.1 uncultured bacterium | reverse complement strand
ATAATAGCTTGGGTATACGTATCAACATGTTAGCACAAATTTTGCTCAAGTTCGGTTAGAAACTCTGTCTGAATATCGCCAATCTTTTCCAACCCTTGACCTTGGCGCTTTAGCTTCTGGAGAGTCTCTCGTTCACTTCCCCTTGCAGCAAAGGGAAGTGTGAGGGGGGCTAATTGGAAGTGAAAGACCTGGAAGCAAGGGACAAAGTAGGTTGGTTCTGTTCTCTTAATCACTCGATTTGATAGAGAGACTTTTCTCAAAGCCCTGTTTCCGTTTGCAGAAGCGGCACTGGTACAAAGTGCGGAATCTCTTCTCTGTCTTGGTTTGGTAGAGTAGTTTCCTTTCCACTTTTCTTAGCGCGAACCAGCGGTGACAGGCTTTACAGCGGGTGGAGTATCCATAGATCAGCACTGCCGCCACTATGGCCAGGGCAACTATCAGTGAAACAGAGAAGATACTGCCGTCGCCAAACATGCTAAACGATCATCCCTATTTATCGCGGGGTCCCGCAAAGATGGGCTTTTCCTCGGCTTCGAGGATGTCCTGCTTGTAGATGAAGTCGTGGGTACCCGCTTTGACGAGGTTTTTGAGCTTGTCGGCGATGAGCTCCATGGCGTCCACATAATCGATGGTATTGAGTCCCCCGGAGGGGTCGCATTCAGCATTTTGGATCTGGTTCATAATGCGGGCGCGGAGGCTGCGATGCATTTCGTTGATTCGGCCCTCGAGCTCTATGATCTTGAAAGTGTAAATGGGTTTCAGCTCTTCGAGGTAGGCGATGGAGAGGTCCAGCATTTCGATAACGCGGGCGTGTAGTTCGTCGATCATGACCCTGAATTCCGGGCTGAGGGGGATTTTCTGGGCGGGGATCTGGTAATTGAGGATGCGGTTAACCTCCTCGGTGAAATCGCCAATTTTCTCAATGTCGTTAACGCTGTGGAGGAGGGCGGGGATTTTTTGGATGATGGTTTGGGCGTTAGTGCGTTCGTTCACGGCAACAAGGTAGCGGGTAATCTCGCGCTGGAGATGGTCGATGGCGGCTTCTATGCGTGAAACGTGGATCTGTTTTTTATAGTTTTTGTCCCGGAAGGCCTCGTAGGAGACAAACAGACCCATGCGAACCAGGCGGAGCATCTCGCGCATTTCCTTCAGGGATTGTTCGATGGCGAGGTAGGAATCGTTGATCAGATGGTAGTTCAGGTGTTGTGGTTCGCCCATGGAGACGGGTTCCTCGAGGTCTTTGGGAATCACCCGGGTGGCAATTTTAGCGAGCACCCCGGCTAATGGTAGCATTATCGCGGTGTTCAGCAGGTTGAAAAAGGTGTGGGCATTGGCAATATGACGGGCGATGTTGCGTTCGGCAAAAATGGTGGAATAGACGTCCCCGGGGGTGATGAGATTGATAAACATTTTATAATATCCCAGCCAGGTCAGGGTGGCGAAGAGCGCAGCCCCAAAAACGTTGAACATCGTATGCACGAGGGCAACGCGTTTGGCTGTGTTGTTTGCACCGAGTCCGGCTATCCAGGCGGTGACGGTGGTGCCAATATTGCTGCCATAAACGATGTAGAGAGCGCCTTCAAAGGATACTAGGCCTGCGTTGGCGAGCACAATCACGATACCCACGATTGCGGAGGAGCTTTGAATCACCATGGTAAAGAGCATGCCGGCCAGGATGGCCAGGAGAGGATATTGGGAAGATTGGCTTAGGAGATTCGCCGCAACAGGTGATTCCTTGAGGCCGGCCACCGACCCGGACATCACTGTAAGTCCTACGAACAGCAAGCCGAAACCCAGGATGATATGGCTCCAATGTTCCAACCTGCGGCTGTGCTTCAGGAGCAACCCGGCCACTCCGACGATCACAAAAAGATAGGCGATATTGCCGATATCGAAGGCGATCAACTGGGCGGTAACTGTGGTGCCGATATTGGCCCCCATCACCACGCCCACAGCCTGCTGGAGGGTCATGATTCCAGCGTTCACCAGGCCGATAATCATCACCGAGGTGGCGGCGCTGCTCTGAATAATGGCGGTTACACCCAGCCCCACCAGAACACCCTTGAAGGGGGTGTTGGTGATTTTCTTGAGGATGCGGCGCAACTCGTCTCCCGCCACAGCCAGCAGGTTGTCGCTCATCTTGTTCATGCCGAAAAGGAAGAGCGCCAGGCCGCCTAAAAGGTTCAGAATGTCGAGAAAAGTCATGGCTTGGATATGCTCCTAAGCTTTAATTTTGGACATTTTAGATAGGCCAAAGTCCCTCTTTCAATCAACCGGGAAACGCAAAATCTCGTTTTTTTCGAAGACGGGAACGAGAATTTCATTGGTGGCTTGATGGTAATAGATATCGGCCGGGGATTGGATCTTCTCCTGCCAGATGAGTGTGCGGTTCTGCTCCTGAGGGATCATAAAAATACATTTTTCGCCCCAAGAGCTGTAATAGATACGGCCCAGATCATCGATGGCGATTCCGTCGAGGTTGTCGTAGAGAGTGGGCCGAAAGACGCTGAACTCCTTGGTGGCAATGTCGAAAGCGAGGAGGGGCGATTCCTTGGAGAAGGAAACAATGAACATCTGGCGGCGGGGAGCGTCATAGGCTATGCCGTTGGGAGCGGTCATCAGCTTTGATTCCAGGCTTTCTGTAAGTCCGGTACCGGGATCGTGGATGTATAGGCGGTTTGCTTTCGTGTCGGTGATGTAAAGCCTGCCCAGGTGGTCGGCTTCGATGTCGTTGAGCATCCTTGCGCCTTTGATGGGAATGCTGGCCTTGAGAGCTCCGGTTTTCAGGTCCAGGGCTTTGATCTGGGTATTGTCGGTCACATAAAGTAATGCTCCCGAAACCTTTAAGCCGCGGGGAGAATTCAGTCCCCCGGCAAAGACAGAGAGCTGTTTATCCTTATCCATAATAAGGATTTGTCCGCTGCCCACGTTCGAAATCATAAAGGTGCCGGTGGAATCGTTCCAAGCGATGCTTTCCGGTTTGTTCAGGTTGGCGGGTTGCAGATGGCTAATCAGCACATAGGCCGCCATCAATGCGATTACCGCTATAATGAGAA
>CAXYWN010000223.1:0-3058 GCA_964292625.1 uncultured bacterium | reverse complement strand
AAGGGCGACAGAACGATAGCGAGGGTGTGGAGCGCAGCGGAACCCCTCGTAGGGAAGGCAGTGCCAATTGGATTTGTCTTTCCCCACCCCTCCCTGGAAAAACCTGGCGGTTTTCCCAGGGAGGGGTGGGGTCTCTTTATGTGGTGAGTTGGGCTTCTAACGAGGGGTTCCGACCCGGCTGAAGCCGCGTCTCCACACCCTCGCTATCAGTCTGCCGCCCTCCGGGCTTATCAGATTAGGGTGGAAGTCGTACCCACTCGGTTTGAAAGAGCGCCTGATTATAGATATTGGCATCAAAACCATTGTAACAAAAAAACCAGCGAAGGTTCTTCCCCGCTGGTTTTAGCTTCAGAAATAAGGTCTTGGCGCTATTGCAATTTAACGATTTTGGCAGTGGCGATACTGCTGTCTTGACTTGCGCGCAGAAAATAAATCCCATTGCTACAAGCTTTTCCGCGCTGATCCCGGCCGTCCCAATTGAGATTAGTTCCAGGCCGGCCATCCAGCTCTCTCACCAATTGACCGCGTTGATTGTAGATCCCGACCCTAAGCGGAGCAGATGATTTGCTTTCGGCAATAATGCTCAATTCATTGGCAAAAGGAACGGGATAGGCCTTGAGGCGCAGATCGATGGCAGGGCCTTGCAGCAGATCAGAATTTGCAGTGTAGGTTTCCCAAGTATAATCGGATCTATGTGAATTTTCAAAGTCATCTTCCCCGAGGCAATTCTGCTTAATGACATAATCTGTATTGCCACTGGCATCGTAGTAAAAAAGTTCACGACTATCCGTTATCCACTGCATATTAGCATAATACTCTTCTACAGTGCTGATCTTGCGGAGCTGATCATCGTAGGTGCAAGCAGTCTTGTGTTGCATTATCCAGCTTCCGTTTTGCCAGTGGTATTCTTCCACCTGCAGGACCTTCCCGATTAAGGCTTTGGAATCATCATCAATTATAAACATAAAAGGGTAGTGGTAAGACTTGAAGCTGATGTATTCGTCACCAGTCAAAGTATCCTGAGGATGATACGTGGTCTCAAACTTTTTATCTTCTGTCCAGTTTATAGAATCTGCAGAGCAGGATTCAAACTCATGGGTTATCCTGCCTTGATCGTCATACTGATACACACTGTGGGAATAAGGTAAGCCATTATTGGGGTAATTTTCCCAATAAAAATCCTCAAAAGTGGTTCCCGCCCCATAGACAATATGTGCCCGGGTTTCTGGCTCCAGATTTCTGAGTCCCTCATAATCTGAATCATAGGAACAGAACTGAACCATGCGGTTTTGGGAATCGTATTCTGCGGTAATTTTAAAGGCCGCTTCCCAATTCCCGTCATCAATAGCATAGGCGGTGAAGGATTCCACCATTCCCGCAGCATTGTAGGAGAATGCCCCCTTCATCGCTGCATAATGCCAGCCGCCGAAGTCAGGATCATAAAGATCAACAGTGATGGAATCAAGACGAGCATGATGGTTGGGGCTGTAATGCATGTTCATCCGCATTTCGGGTATCAAGTCCTGCCCTTCATAGTTGCTATACGTTTGATTTTGCAGACGGTAAGAAACTGAGTGGGGCAGCAGTGTGCCCAAATGCTTGATTCCCAAGCCCTCAAAAACTCCGGCCATAAGCAGCACCGGGAGAAAGAGTAACGGCAACAAATATAAGGCTTTCTTCATTGTTCACCTCCCTGAACTTTTCTTAATATGACGATATATTAAGAGCTAAAACCTTGTCAAGGTTTATCTTCCACGATCACTATTCCGAGCATTTATGCTCACTCATCGTAGTGCAGGGGGAAAAATCCCTTTGCACTCAGTTTGAAGTCCTATCTTTGGTACTCGGTTGTTCTTCTTCCGCAGGAACAGCGTCCTGCGCTACCTTGCAAAAGGCAAAAAGAACAAAAAAAAGTCAAGGGGGAAACCCTGCACAAGCGGAAGCCGATGAGGTCGTTGTTGTATGTTGATACGTGGTTGAGCCGATAAGCGACCCGACAATATGTAGCATCGCTAACCCAGCTACCGCCCCGCATGATGCGCTCCGATCCGCTGCTTGGGCCTGTGGGATTGGGCTCAACCTTTTTCTTCATTTGGCTCTCCTAATTTACACCAACCTTTGAGACACTACCATCAAAAGCAGTTAGCTACTGTCGAAGCTTCAAAGATCTAGTATTGTATGCAATTGTGAGTGATGGCGTTAGTGTCGCCAAGATTTGTTCGCAATACGGCATAGAAAAGCCATATCAAGTTAGAGAATGGGTGCTGGAGTATATGAAAAACGAGGAGATCATCCTGTATCAGGAATCTCTGATTGAGGCATTCCCATAAGCAAGCGCCAGCTTTTCCCGGTAGTAGTCCCGGATGCCGGTGGCGCGGGCCAGTTGGTTCCAGCGGGTCAGTTGCCGGGGTGTGGCAATTGCGTGCAGGCGGCTATGTTCTCTGTGGCAGCGTGAACGGCTCAGGCTAACGACCAAAGGGGCAAATTCGGTCATGGCTTCCAGGGTTAGCGCTTCGATTTCGAAATCCAAAGTGGCGGCAAAACGCAGGGCGCGCAGCAGGCGCAGCGGATCTTCCTGAAAAGAATCGCGGGGTTCCCGGATACAGCGGATGAGGCGGTTTTCAATGTCTTTAAGCCCCCAAGAGCCGGGGTCGAATATCTGAGCATCGGCGATTCTCTGATAAAGCGCGTTGACGGTGAAATCGCGGCGCCGGCAGTCTTCCGCCAGGGGGACGAATTTCACCTGGGGAAAACGGTTTCCGGGCAGGTAACTTTCGCCGCGGGTCATCGCGAATTCCAGTTCGATATCGTTCAGAGCCAGTTTCGCGGTCCCGTAGCGGGGGTGAACCTGCGGAGCCGGGATGCCGAGTTTATCAGCCATAAACCGGGCCAGGGCGATGCCGCCGCCAGGCAGTTCGACGGCGATATCCGCGTCCAGAACATGGGCGGAACGTTTCAGCAGTTGGTCGCGCACGCAGCCGCCCACAAAATAGCAAAGTCCGGAAAACTTGCTGTCCTGTGTGGTGGAGGCCAAAAGCAGGCGCTGTTCTTCGGTCTT
>CAXYWN010000222.1:0-3060 GCA_964292625.1 uncultured bacterium | reverse complement strand
CACCGGAGGAAACATCAACACGGTGGAAGTCATCGACCACGCCGAGCAGGCCAGCGGACAGGATTTGACCCAGTTTTTCCAGCAATGGATCTATTCGCCGGGCATACCCAACGCCACTTTCACCGTTCTGCACAACGACTCTGGACTGGCCAAGATAATCGGGACCAGCTTCAGCCCGACCTCCACGCTCTTCGATCTGGATGTTCCCATCCGCGTTCCGGGCTCGGCGGTGGCGGATTCGGTGCTGATCCGGGCCACTCCCGAGGGATATGTAAACTATTTTCCCATAGCGCTTTCCGATGACATGAGCGCGGTGGAAATCGACCCCAACCACTGGGTGCTGACCCGCTCTTTCACCCAAAACACGATGCAACTGGCCGGCTGCCTCGCCTACAATAATGCCGTGGATCTGAGCTGGAACGCCTTTGGAGCCGGCATTTCGCTGTCTGGCTACCACGTTTTCCGCCAACAGCTTCCCAACGGGGATTTCATCCGCATCACAGACGCGCCGCTGGACGCCATGAACTACACGGACCACTCTGTGACCAACGGCCAGACCTATCGCTACTACATTACGGCGGTGGACACGGAAGGCTTTCGCAGCCTGCCCTCCAATCTGATGGAGGCGGCGCCGATCGACTTTCCCTTCGACCAGGGATTTCTGCTGGTGGACGAAACCCGGCACGGCAACGGGGCTAATATCTCTCCCACGGACCAGATGGTGGATGAGTTTTATGATTACATACTGGGTGATTTTGCCCATACGGTCTGGGATCTGGATAGTGAGGGCGCTTTGCCCCTGAGCAGGATTAGCCACCATCCGCTGATCCTCTGGCACTGCGACGATTTTACAGATATGCAGATTATCGACTACCAAAACCTGCTGGGCAGCTATGTGCTGAGCGGAGGGAAACTGCTGATCTCCGGCTGGAAATACCCCAGCCAGTTCGACCCGAGTTTTCTGAACCGGTTTTTGCCGGGGATTACCCCTGTGCTCAACAACTCTGCCATATTGGTCTCCGCTAATTCGGATCTGTATCCGGACTTGCATCCGGACCCAGCCAAACTGGCCGCGCCCTGGAACGGGATGTTGCCGATGAGCTATGTGTTTCCGGGTGCGGCGGATCCGCTTTACCGGGCCGGGATTCTCAACGGCGGCGTGAACGACAATGAGCCTCTGGCAATCCGCATCGAGGCAGGCGGAACGATGGTTCTGCTTGGTTTTCGGCTCTATTTCATGCTGGAGGACGAGGTGCGGGACTTTCTCGCCCAATTCATCCCCGAACTGTATCCTCAGGTAGGCATTGAAGAGGCGTTGACACCCGCTCTGGATATGAATCTGAGCTGCTCGCCGAATCCTTTTAGGGCCTCTTTACAGATTCATTGCGTTGCCGCCAAAGCCGCAGACATGGTGCAGATAAACATCTACAATCTGCGCGGACAGAAGGTAAACAGCTTCAGCGGAAACTCCGACGTCAGGGGATCATGCCAGTTCGTTTGGGACGGCCGCGACCAACAGGGACGGCTCATCGCAGAGGGCGTGTATCTGCTGGAAATGCTGGCCTCTGGCAAACGCAAGATTGACAAAACCCTCCATTTGCATTGATTCTGCAAACCTTTGCCCTGAGCCGCTATTTTTTCTGCCAGAATAAAGCTTTACTAAATAACGGAGTTAAATAAATTGGCATCCAGATAATCGGGTCCGGGAGCGAAAAGTTCTCCGGATATCCGCTTATAAATTAATTAGCTAAAATAAGGACCATCATGGCAACCCCAAAACAGATTATCAAACTGAGGGAAAGACGCGACCAAGCGGCCCTCGGCGGCGGCGAAAAACGCATCAAGGCCCAGCACGAAAAGGGAAAACTCACCGCCCGCGAGCGGATCGCATTACTGGTCGATCCCGACAGTTTTGAAGAATTTGACCTCTTTGTTACGCACCGCTGCACCAATTTCGGGATGGAAGAACAGGTGTATCCAGGCGACGGCGTGGTGACAGGCAGCGCCACCATCAACGAGCGCCTGGTCTATATCTTCGCCCAGGATTTCACCGTCTTTGGCGGCTCGCTTTCCAAGACCTACGCGGATAAGATTTGCAAGATTATGGATATGGCGTTGAAGAACGGCTGCCCCGTGATCGGCCTCAACGACAGCGGCGGAGCCCGCATCCAGGAAGGAATCGACGCCCTGGCAGGCTATGCCGAGATCTTTTGGAGAAACGTGATGGCCAGCGGAGTGGTGCCGCAAATCTCCGCGATTCTGGGCCCCTGCGCCGGCGGAGCGGTTTATTCCCCCGCGATCACAGACTTCGTGATCATGGAAAAGCATAACAGCTATATGTTTGTGACCGGGCCGAAAGTTTTGAAGACCGTCCTGAACGAAGATGTCAGCATCGAAGATCTGGGTGGCGCGCTGGTGCACACCAGCAAGAGCGGAGTGGCGCATTTCCTCACCAACAGCGAGGAAGAGACCCTGATGGTGATCAAAAAACTGCTCAGCTTTCTGCCTTCGAACAATATGGAAGACCCGCCCTACACGCCCCCGCATGATCCGATAGACCGCGTTTGCGCTTCTCTGGACGAGATCATCCCTGAAAGCCCCAACAAACCTTACGACATCCTGGACGTGATCCATGATATAGTGGACGATGGGGAGTTTTTGCAGGTGATGCAGAATTTTGCCCAAAACGTGGCGGTCGGCCTCGCGAGGATGAACGGCTTTCCCGTGGGCATCGTGGCAAATCAGCCCAAGATCCTGGCCGGAGTTTTGGATATCGACGCCTCCATCAAGGCCGCGCGTTTCGTGCGCTTTTGCGATGCCTTCAACATCCCGCTGATCGTTTTGGAAGACGTTCCCGGCTTCTTGCCCGGCACCAGCCAGGAACACAACGGCATCATCCGCAACGGCGCGAAGCTGCTCTACGCCTTCGCTGAGGCCACCGTGCCCAAGATAACCGTGATCCTGCGCAAAGCTTATGGCGGCGCCTATTGCGTGATGAACAGCCGGCACATGCGGGCGGACTTGGTATATGCATGGCCCACCGCCGGAATCGCCGTGATG
>CAXYWN010000221.1:0-3063 GCA_964292625.1 uncultured bacterium | reverse complement strand
ATTGGACCCCGACGCCAGCCGCACATATTCCAAAAGCCAGCTGGTGATAAAGGAAAACTTTTCCCGGGTGCGCTATCTGCCCGATCATCTTTGGGCAAGCCGGCTGAATGACGCCATCCCGGATCTGATTGTTCAAAGGCTGCGTTCATACCGGATATTCAGCCAGGTGGACCGGGCCACAGGGGAATTCGATCCCGATTATTATCTGGAGACCAAGATCCTGAACTTGGAAAAGATTGAGGCGGAGTATCCCCGCGCCTATCTGCGGATGGAGTATTTCCTCCGGGACTCCAAGACCCAACAAATCCACCTCAGCTACAAAGCAGAACGCTATAAAAACCTGTCCGATGCCAGCATGGTCTATTTGATTCAGACCTACAATGAAATGCTGATGCAGGAAACCGATATTTTTGCATCCAAATGCCGGCATTTCCTCAGCGGCAGCCAGGATAAGCAGGTGACCCCGGTTACCCAAACCCCCGGATACCTTAAATTCCTCCTGGAAAACATCCCCGCAACAGATGACTCCTATTCCACGGGTGAATTGCTGCTTAAGCTTGGAACACCCACAGACGACGTTATCCGCTATAATCTGCTGGGCATCGACAGTGATATTTTCAGAAACGACGGTGAGTTCAACAAAGAGCTGACCCTGTCTCCAGGAAGATATAGCGTCACTATTGGCGAAAGCCAGAACATAGCTCTGGAAGTGGAGATCCTGCCAAAAATGCGCACCGTGATCAGCGGCCAGTGGGCTGAACTGATCGTCAAGATCATTAATGAGTCAAACACCCGCGTGCGCCTGCCTTATGACGTCTGGGTGAAGGAAACAGACCGGTACGACTATTATCCTTTGGGGCCGGGCACCAGTGTCGGCGATGACGACCTGGCGACCCCGGACAAGGTCTGGATTCTGCCTCCAGGCACATATATGATCAAGCTTGGCGGCGGAACCTGGACCGAGCTCAAAGACTTCACCACAGTGACCCTGAACAACGGCGCCAGCCAGGTCCTGACTTTGGTGGTGGACCCCTCCGGAGAAGGCAATATGCTCATCGGCGCCGGCGTTTTGGGAGAAGACCCGGTTGTTCGGGACAAACCCGTGATCCATAAAGGTGCCATCCACGGAAATCTCAGCCTGGCCGGAAACAACAGTGACGGTCCGGAAAACGCATTTAGCAACCTCACGGTTACCGGTCATCTGGAAAACTCGGTGGACGCCACTTTCCCTTTCACTCTCTATACCCTGCGCAGCATGTACGATCTGGGCCTTAGCAGTGCGAATTTTGCCGATTTGAGCATCAGTTCGGACTCCTATTCCCTGAAAAATGTGCTACTGTTCACGCCCTGGCAAAAAAGCCGTTCGTTCCGCAATTTCTCCTTCTATGCCCGCGGAGACGTGCAGACCCATTTCTTCAAGGAGTATTCCTATTTTGCCCAGAACAAAAACCTGATTCTAATTTCCGCGGCTGACGACACTGTAGCAGTTGAGACAGACCAAGACAGATTGCGAACCAAGAAGCCCTTCTTTCCCATGCGCCTGAAAGAAGGAACCGGGATTACCTACCGCCTGGCTTTCAGCCCCCGCGCCTCGCTCAGCCTGCGTTTTGGTTATGGTTGGCAGCAGGAGTTCAACAACGTCATTTATCTGTTTTCCAAAACCGGGTTCAGCCAGGCACCGGGAGATACAATCAAATATGACATCTACCGTGAAAAGCAATATATGGACTTCCACGGTATCGAAAGCACCCTCGTACTCTCTGCAGTCAACATTCTCAACTTCATCCGTGTCAACTCATCTATCGATGTGCTCTTTCCCTTCAGCTCCGAAGATCGCAGTCCCCGCTTTGAGAGTGAAAACCGGATCAATTTCCGCATCTATCGCAATATCTCTCTGGACCTGCGGCTGAATGTGCAATACGAAGAATCCCAGAAAGATTGGATCGTATTTGACTACGGCACCTATTTGAGGCTCTCGCTTTTCTACTGATTATGGCTGGATTTCGTTTTGACTCAGGCACCCTTTTTCTGGATGGCGATTTCACCCTAAGTGGATTGGATAATGTCCGGTCGGACATTCAACGTATATTTCGTCAAGGCCACGTGACCCGGGTCGATCCTGCACAAATAGAGAAAATTGACAGCGCCGGCACAGCCGTTTGGGAGGAGATCTTACTGCTGGCCTCCAAAGGAGCTGAAGTCACCGTTCTGCCGGCCCGGCCTGAGGTTCAGGCCGTGATGGATAGATTCCGGTCTCTGATAGCTCCGCAGGAACAAAAACCCCGGGAGCCAGGCTGGTTGGAGCAGATTGGCACGGCGGTGCAAACAGTGTGGCAGAGCGGCAAGTCTGCTATCCAACTGGCTGCCGATATTTTCTATTGGTCGGTTGTGGGAATCTTCCGCCGCGGTGAACAGCGCAAAGGTTCGCTGGGCCGGCAGTGTATTTTCCTGGGGCTCGACGCGCTTCCAATCGTGGCCCTGCTATCTTTCGTGATCGGATTCATCATCGCCCTGCAGGTCGGGATTCAGATGAAAGCTTTCAGCGCGGGTATCTTTTTGGCCGATGTGATGTCCTTTGCCTTGGTTCGGGAATTTTCGCCTCTTTTCACCGCCATCATTCTGGCAGGCAGAAGCGGCTCCGCCATCACGGCCGAAATCGCCACCATGCAGGTTTCGGAAGAGATCGACGCCTTGCGCATGATGGCTTTGAATCCCATCCGCTTTGTGGTGGTGCCGAAATTCCAAGCCGTCACCCTGATGATGCCGATTCTTTTGGTCTTTTCAATTCTGACGGCAACAGTAGGTGCGGTGATTATTGCGGTTGGCTACCTGGACCTCAACCTGCAGGTCTATATTCAACGTTCACTGATGGTTCTGGGCCCCAAAGAACTGCTGATTACCTTTGCTAAAAGTTTGGTTTTTGCCTGGCTGATCGTTATCATTGCCGTTCACTACGGATTTCAAGTCCGGGGCGGCGCCGAAGGGGTAGGGCATGCCACTACTCGATCCGTGGTGGCTTCGATCTTCGCGATAATCGTTGCCGACGCTTTTTTCAGTTTGGTC
>CAXYWN010000220.1:0-3088 GCA_964292625.1 uncultured bacterium | reverse complement strand
CCGGCGCCCCGGTCAGCGACCAAAGCGCGGATAGCTTTTCAATATGAAGCGTTC
Organism: uncultured bacterium; assembly: GCA_964292625.1. Taxonomy (GTDB): domain Bacteria; phylum Cloacimonadota; class Cloacimonadia; order Cloacimonadales; family Cloacimonadaceae; genus Syntrophosphaera. The sequence continues at coordinate 3,034 of CAXYWN010000220.1, read as the reverse complement.
AGTTAGCTGATTCGCTTAGATGAACTTGGCGGTGATATCCTCATTGCCGGGCAGCTTGAAGACTTTGAACTCATCCGCCCGCATGTCCGGATCCGAGGCGTGTTCCACCTGGTCCTTGTAGGCGCTGAAATAGTTGCTGTTCTGTTTGATGTGCTCCAGCAGCTCGGGATGAACCACGATGCGCAGCTTCCGGTTGCGGATAAAGTAGTCTGAACGGTTCAGCCAACGGTGAATGCGCATCAGCATGGTGTCCTTGGAAACAACGCGGCCACTGCCGTTGCAGGTGGGGCAAGGATCGGAGAAATTGGCGATCAGGGTGGAACGCATGCGCTTGCGGGTGACCTCCACCAGGCCGAGTTCGGTGAAATTATAGACCTTGTTTTTGGCCCGGTCGCGCTTGAGGCCCTTGCGCAGGGTTTCCAGCACTTCCTGTTTGTTTTGGTCGCTGATCATATCAATGAAATCGATGATAATCACTCCGGAGAGGTCGCGCAGCCTGATCTGGCGCGCGGCTTCGGCGGCTGCTTCGATGTTGGTCTTCTTGATGGTTTCCTCATAGTGGGTCTTGCCGGTGAAACTGCCGGTATTGATGTCGATGGCCACCAGGGCTTCGGTCTGCTCGATCTTGATGTTGCCGCCGCTGGAGAGATAGATCCGGGAATGGAAGATGGTCTCGATCTTCTTTTCTATGCCCCAGGCGTCGAAAATGGGCGAATCTTCCTTGTAGATCTCCACGTTGGGGATGAGGTCCGGCGAAAAGTCTTCCAGATGGCGGATGATGCTCTTCGCGAAGGGTTTGTCGTCGATTACAAGGCGATCCACGTTTTCGCCGAAGAGATCGCGGATGAGGTAGTTTTCCAGGGCGTTTTCCTCGAAGACGCAGACGGGGCCTTTGAGACTTTTGATCTGTTTGTCAATGAGTTTCCAGGTTTTTTCCAAGGCTTTGTATTCGTTGCGCAGGTCGTCTTCATCGCAGCCCTCTGCCTCGGTGCGCACAATGATTCCGTACTCGTTGTCTTTGAAAGAGCTGAGGATGTTGCGGATGCGGTTGCGCTCGGTTTGGCTGTAAATCTTGCGGGAGATGGCGATCTTGTGTTTATTGGGGAACAGCACCAGGTATTTTCCGGGGATGGAGATCTGACCGGTGAGGCGGGCTCCCTTGGTGCCGATCGGTCCTTTGTGGACCTGCACAACAATCTCCTGGCCCTGTTTGAGCAGGTTACCGATCTGGGAAGAATCCTTGGGATTGAAGCGAGGGCGCTGTTTGTTGTTTTCAAAGATGTCCAGAAAATCCAGGACGATGTCGGAATAGTGCATAAAAGCGGTGCGTTCGAGACCGATCTCGATGAAGGCGGCGCCCATGCCGGGCAAGACGCCCTTCACAAATCCTTTGTAGATGTTGCCAACGATATTTTGCTTATCCTTGCGCTCCACAAAGAGTTCGACCAGTTTGTTGTCCTCCAGGACAGCCACCCGCTTTTCCAAGGGGTGGACATTAACGATTATTTCGGTGTTAAATTTATCTTTTCTCATAGGGTCAATTCCATTTTTTCAAGTTCCGCTGCCTAAAACTGGCTAGTCCAGCTGGTAGGGGCAGAAATAGAGCCACTGCCGGGGAGCCAAAGTTTCACGCAGATAGGCATTCAAGCGCTCTTCCAAACTGGCGTTCCGGGTTTTCAGGAAGCCGCTCACAGCACGGAATAAACCCCGGTCACGGAACATCTCGAAGACGCTGATCCGCTGGGGGTATTGGGTAACGCTGTATTTGGAGATTTTGGCCAGGGCCGCGGCTTTGGCGACGGCTGCGTTCAATCCGCCGATTTCGTCGATGAGTTTCAGATCCAGAGCGTCGGCGGCGAGGAAAACGCGGCCTTCAGAGACTGAATCAATCTCATCCGCGCCGATCTTACGGCTATCCATAACACGCTGGCGAAACTCCGCGTAAACGCCTTCGGATTGGCGTTTCAGAGAGGCGAGCAGTTCGGCTTCGTAAGGCTCGAAAATACTGCCGAACCCGGCGTATTTGCCATAGCTGAGGGTCTGGCTGTCGATGCCAAGTTTGTCGCCCAATTCCACCGCCTCGGGCAGGGTCATGATGACGCCGATGGAGCCGGTGATGGTGTGGGGATCGGCATAAATGTAATCTCCGGCGCAACTGATATAGTAGCCTCCGGAAGCGGCAACACCGCCCATCGAAATCACGACCGGGATGTCCAGCGCTTTGATTCGATGGAAGATTGATTCTGGTTTCAGAGCCCAGCCGCCGGGGCTGTTAACCCGCCGGGACACGCCCTTGACCGAGCTGTCTTTTTCGGTCGCCTCCTAAAATTTGTCCACTTTGCTGGCGCTGATCACACCTTCGGCGCTGTAACCAGCGGAGGCGGCGATATTCCCGCTCAGATTCACCACCGCAATCTTGTCGCCGGAGGTGACGGTCTCGGCCTGAGAGCCGTAATCCGCGAAAGAAACGCGGTCCTTGTCCTTGATCTGATAGTGAGCCAGCATCTCATCCCAGGTGGCAGTTGCGTCGATCAGGCCGTAAGTTTTGGCGTCCTTGCTGCTGATGAAGAGGTCCGGGCGGTTTTCGTAAACATCCAGCACCAGGGTGGAATCCAGGCCGCGCAGCTTGCTGATGTCCTCACGCAGCAGGTCGTAGCGGTTTTTGAGCGCCCGGCGGAGATTCTCTTCCGTTCCGGGGCTGAGAGAGGTCTGGACATAGGGTTCGCCGGCACCTTTGTAATCGCCGGATTGCATCACATGCATCTTGACGCCCAGTTTCTTGAGGGCTTCGCGGTAAAAAAGAATGTTGCTGGAAACGCCTTCGAGCATCAATCCGCCTGACGCGGAGGGGTCCATATAGATTGAATCCGCCAAGGCGCAGAGCAGATAGTCTTTTTGGGTCAGCATTTCGGCGTGAGCGATCACGGGTTTGCCGGATTTCTTGAACTCTTGCATCGCTGCGGAGATTTCGTTAAAGTTCGGAAAGCTGATTTGCGCCGTTCTTGGTGAGGTTATTGGAACAGGCATTATCGGT
>CAXYWN010000219.1:0-3141 GCA_964292625.1 uncultured bacterium | reverse complement strand
AGGGCGAGGGAAGAAAAACAGAAAGGAAGCGGATTATGAAAGGAAACTGTATTGCGATTGACGTATCAAAGGACAAGAGTCACATTCAGGGATTTAAAGCCCTGACCGAACCGATTTCCAAAGCGATGGAAATCAGTCAAGACGTGGATGCCTATACCCGTGGGGCCGATTTCTACCGTGAAATCAAGAACTATAAGAAATCCAATGAGATTTTGGCTAAACTGGTGGCCGCCACCACAGACAACGCCTCCATCGCTCTTGCCTACCGCATTATGGCCGACAACTACGACAAGCTGAACAACAACTCCAAAAAGATTGAATTCTACGATAAATCCCTCAATCTGGAGCCCAACGCCGACGTGGCGCTGGTCTTGGCGAGCCACTGGAACCAGCAGAAAAGCTGGGACCGCGTGATCACCTACGCCACCAAAGTCATCAGCATCGATTCGTCGAAAGCCGCGGCCTATCTCCTGCGCGGTAACGCATATTACCAAAAAAAGAACTATACCGCCGCCAAATCAGACCTGCAAAGGATCCAAAACGATCCCAACTACGGCAAAAGCGCAACTGATCTGCTCGGCAAGATCAAATAAGCATTACAACAATGGCAGTCAACCGTGCGCTTGTGCGGTTGACTGTTGTTTTATGAGGTCCCAGCTATGAATAATAAGATCAAGTCCGACGGCTCGGTGAAGGCCATCTACGGCGTCAGCACAGAGCTCAAGCTCCGGCGGCCGCTAATCGGCGCCAAGGTTCAGGCCGGCTTTCCCTCTCCCGCCGCGGATTACCTCGAAGGCATGCTGGACCTCAATGAATATCTGATCAAGCATCCCGCCGCCACCTTTTTTGCCCGGGTGGAGGGCGATTCGATGCTTGTAATCGGGATTTTTCCAGGCGACATCGTGGTGGTGGACAGGTCTCTGGAAGCCACTAACAACAAGATCGTCCTGGCCCTCTATGACGGCGAATTCACGATCAAAAGGCTGCGGATTGAAAACGGAGAGTACTCTCTGGTTCCCGAAAACGACGCCTACCCGGTGTTGAAAATCAATCGGGAACTGGAGTTTGTTGTGTGGGGCATTGTCACTGCCGTAATCCATAAAGTTTAGCGCGTGCGTCTCCCCCATCTTGCAGCGATCCTGATCCTACTTGCTTTTCCGCTCTCGCTGCTGCTGGCGCAGGACTTGGTGGTGGAGCAATCTTTTCCCCTGCTGCCGGATCAGTTTGACTATCAGATCTCCTCCCTGCCCATCATCAACGGCTCGGAGAGCGTGTTTGCGGACACTTTGCTGCTCATCAAGGGCCTGGATTACCGGATGGATTTCCGGGCTGGAACGCTGACCCTGCTGCGCTTTCCGGATGCTGATTTACTGATGGTCAGTTACATCCTCATCCCGCCGGAGCTAACCCTGCCACGCTATCTGTATCAGGAATTGGAGCCCTCGGACAGCCTCTTCCAGAGCATCGCGCCCCGGCCGCGGAACTGGATTCCCGACGACGGAAAGTTGATTATCTCGGGCGCCAAGACCTTTGCCGTCTCCTTTTCCGACGAGAACGCTTTCGACCTGAAACAATCGCTGTTCGTGAATTTGAATGGCGAACTTTCCCGCAACGTAAACATCGCCGCCCAGCTCTCCGACAGCCAGTCCAAACTGACTCCGGAAGGCGATTCCAAGGAACTCAGCAGCCTGGACAAGGTGTTTATCAGAGTTTACGGTACCCAGTACGAAATCGCCATGGGCGACCTGGACTGGGAATTCAAAGACACCCGCTACATCAATTACCGCACCAGCATTGAAGGGCTGAACGCATGGTACCGGGACCGCCAATTTGTGCAGGCTGGCTACACCGCTTCCGCCGGCAAACCCGCCATCCAGGCCATCCTCATCGTCGATGGCAAACAGGGACCCTACTATCTGAATCCCACAGGGTTTCAGAGCAACTATTTGATCATCGCCGGCAGTGAACAGATTTACCGCAATGGCGCCCTGTTGGAACGCGGAACGGATTATTACATCGACTACTCCGAAGGCTCGGTGATGTTCCGGAGCCTGGTGGTCTCCAGCGATCTGGTGAACGCCTGGTTTCAATACGCGGATGAATTTTACAAACAGTCCACCCTCTTCAATTCCTCCAAAATCCAGATCTTGCCCGGCCTCTCGCTCGCGCATCACTTCATCCGCCAGGCAGACGCGAAAGACAGCCCGCTGCTCTATGAATTCAACACCGCGGACCTTGATTCGCTGCGCATCGCCGGAGACCGGATGGCTTGGGGAAACGGAGTGACGCACGTCGAGTCCGGCCTGGGAAACTATGCCCTCAGGACCACAGAGGACGGCGGCCAATACTATGAATACGCCGCCGGGGACAGCGCTTCGGTTTACAACATCACTTTCAGCTATGTGGGACCGGGCAATGGCGATTATGAAGAGTTTTCCAGCGGGAAATTCCGCTATATGGGCGATGGCCTCGGCTCCTGGCTGCCTCAAAAACGCCTGATTCCGGCGGTGCTGCGCAACAACGCGGACCTCGCCCTGAACTTTGAACACAAAGCCCTGGAGCTGGGCGTAGAGGGGATTTACACCACGAACGACAAGAACACCTTCTCCGCTCTGGATGACGAAGACAACCGCAGTGGCCTGTTGAGCGCATGGGGCCGGCTCAAAACCGGGGAGGAAGCCCGGGAAACATGGCTGGGCCTGGATTTTGAGAAACGCTGGGCGAACAGTTTTCTGTTCAGCCAGGAATCCGGCTACTCTGAGGAATACGATCTGGCGCTTTTGACGCCCGCCGATTCGCTGGGCCAATGGAGGCTGGACATGACCCTCGGTTCCCAAGCCTGGTCTGCCTGGAAACCACAATTGACCGCGCGTTTCAGGGATATTCCCGGCCTCTACAATCAGAAAGCCTTGCGCCTGGTCTCCAATAGCACCGGCAAAGGCGTGCTCCCCGCTCTGAATCTACGTTCCACCCTATCCTGGCAGGATTTTGCGGAGGATGAGCTCTCCAGTTTGATGCAATATCACGATCTCAGCAGTAGCTGGGATTTTCGCTGGCTGAAAGCCAAACTGCTCCTCAATTACAACAGTCTCGAATATTCACAGCCCTCCACCGTGAATCCAGACAGCCGCTATTACCGCG
>CAXYWN010000218.1:0-3241 GCA_964292625.1 uncultured bacterium | reverse complement strand
GACCTTCACCGGTGTGAACGTGACCGGAACCTATTACAGTCCCTCTGTAGCCTTCGACACTACTCCGCTACCGGCCGGAACTTCGAGGGATTTCATTGTGGAGTTCCTTCCCACAGTTGTCGGCGGACCTTATACCGGCTCACTTGATTTCGTATTCACCCGCGAAAACAGGTCAGTATCCCTTTCGGGCTCTGCTTATCAGCCTGCCACCCTGCCTCTCACAGAGGATTGGGAAAGCGGCCAGGGCGACTGGGTCTTCGTGAACGGGACCCAGACCAATACCTGGAATATCGGTGCAGGAAACACCCCGTACTTACCTTTTGAGGGAACTTCTTTTGCCTATATTTCCAACGATAGCGGAGTAAACAACGCATATACAATTGGCACTACCTCGGTCACACATATTTACCGTGACATCGCCTTCGACGCTAACTGCCTGGAATTCCCGCTTGAATTCCAATGGAGAAATGCGGGAGAATCAACCTGGGATAGAATGAGGGTTTACGTGGTCGATACCAGTGATATCCCTGTCGCAGGTACGGAACTTGCAGCTGCTGGCCTGGTGGGATTGGCAAATTACAGCGTACAGCCCAACTGGACAGCAGAAAGCATAACCCTGCCCGGAACTCTGTCTGGAACAGTCAAACGTCTGGTCTTCTCCTGGAAGAACGATAGTTCTGGTGGAACGCAGCCACCCATCGGCCTCGACAGCATCGAGCTGACGGCAGTGCCTGTACCATCCGGACCCGTATTGGCTCCGAATCTGATCTATCCTGTTGACCATCCGATCAACCCTATGCCCAAAACCGGCTTCCCCTTCCAGTTTAGCTGGAACACCGGCGGGAGCCAACCTGATCAGTACAACCTGTATATCTGCAAAGTGGCTGACCTACCTACATCCTACACTTCGGATGATTTCTTCGACTTTGCCACTGATTTCCCTAATGTCACCAGTCCCTACAACCCCACATTCACCTATAATTATGACGGGGTTTATGTCTGGACGGTTGGCGGCTATAAAGCACCCTATCCGGAAGCTTACCAGTGGCCGCCTTATGAGTTCACGATCGAATCAGATCCCAGCATCGTCTATGCGACATTGCCCTACAGCACCAGCTTCGAAACCGCCTGGGTGGGCACTCCGCCCGCACCGGGAACAGGTTGGTCAGTTGTGGATGCCAACTCCGATAGCTACACCTGGAGACAAGGCGCTAACTACATCACCCCAAAAACAGGTGCCGCCTTTGCCGTGGGTATGGGCAACACCAACGATTGGATGATCACTCCTCCGATCAACACCGGTGTCAACCTTAAACTGAAATGGTGGGATGCAGTGGAAAGCGCGTCACAACCCAACTCCTACAAGGTGATGATTTCAACTACCAACACCCTGCCAGCCTCGTTCAGCGATCTGACAGACATTACCTGTACCAATACCGCCTGGACTGAGCACAGTCTGGACATCAACAATACCAGCGGCACGATCTACCTCGCCTTCTACCAATATGCCTCAGGCTCAACCTACTATGGTTTTGGTATCGACGATCTGCTGCTGCACGAAGTGCTCACAGGTCCTCCGCTGGCTCCGACTCTGACATATCCATTAGCACTGACTGATATGCCCAAAGCCGGGTTTAACATGACCTGGACTCCTGATCCAACGAGTCCCGCAACAGATTACTATAAAGTATATTTGTGGAAAGATAGTGAGACAATGGCAACCGGTCAGGTTTGGACTACCACGGGGACTTCATTGAACCCCACCAATCCTCCGAGCCCCCAAACTGGGATTACCTTCGCATATCTGGATCACTACAACTGGACGGTTGAGGCTTTTGCCACTGCCTATCCGCTTGCCGCCGCCTATCCGACAGCAAGTACGTTTGATATCCAAGACGATCCCACCGTCGATAATTTCCCTTGGTGTGAACACTTCGAAAGCGGAACCTTCCCTCCCCTTGGCTGGGCGAATTATGATGTGGATGGCGTGTCACCCTTATGGGCAGCATCAACTAGTTATAACCATACACTAGACGGAACCACTTCAGCCTACCACGTTTACGGGTACAATACCCTGGACGAAGACGGCTGGTTGGTGACTCCACCGCTTGCTCTGGATGCTGGAAGCTGGAAGCTTGATTTCTGGAATAGAAACGACTGGCCCGGCGATTATGAATATAACGGAGTTTGGGTTACCACTGGAAATCCGAACCCTGCCATCGGCCCCTGGACTCAGCTTTGGAATCCAGTAACCGTTTCCAGTGACTGGGCCAAGGAATCTCTGCCCTTCTCCACCCCTACCGACGAAACCGTCTATTTTGCCTTTGTGTACCAAGGCTATGGCGCCCACAGCTGGTATGTGGATGATGTTTGTGTGAGCCTGCTGCCAAATTTAGACGCGGCAGTTGTTTCCATCGACATGAAAGAGGTGTATTTCGCCGAACAATTCACCCCCAAGGCCACGGTAATCAACAATGGTATTCAGACTGCGAGCTTCAGTGTAACGATGAAGATTGGCGACGATTATACTGAACTCCAGACTGTTACCGGTCTTGCAACGGGAATCACCCAACAGCTGTCATTCCCCCCGACAACTCCAGATCTGTATGAAGGCTACAATGTAATTGTTACCGTAGCCCTTACCAATGATGAAGTGCCGGAAAATGATGTGATGAACTCTGCCTTCTACTGCCTGCCCATAGACAAACAGGTTTATGGCGATGATACGTACCCTGGTCGTAACGGTCCCATGACCTTCAATATGAAGACCCCTGAAATTCTGACAGACCTCGATCCCTTAACCAATCCCTTCGCCAGTTTCCTGGCTGGAGCGGACTGGATGAACTTGGGCTGGTATGGAGTGGAGAATAATACTACTAACTGTGGATTCTGGCAGGTGAACCCCACTACCGGAGCAGGTACGCAAATCGGTCTGACCGGATTCCCTAACTTCACTGGCGTTGCCTATGATTCCAACCACGACATTCTCTATGGTTGCACCACCACTGCTCTCTATACAATTAATCCAGTAACCGGAGCAGCAACCTTTGTGGCCACCATGAATACGGGTGATTGGGATGTATTTCTTCTGGGTATCGCCTATGATACCTGGCAGGATAGGTTATATGCTCATGACATCGCATATGACGCACTGTTTGAAATTGATCTTACTACCAATACCATCGCGCCCGCCACGGGTTATAGCTATGGGTATGATTTCAATTATCAGCAGGATCTTGCC
>CAXYWN010000217.1:0-3244 GCA_964292625.1 uncultured bacterium | reverse complement strand
GGATCTCCACCACCCCTCACCACCAGAACCCCATCCAGAACGCAGTACGTGATCAGTCCTCTGGTGCCGATAACTGTCTGGAAGAGGTGTTCCCCGCCAAAAGCTTCCAGCGCCCCGATGCCGGTATAAATCTTCTGCAGCGAGGCGGGGATGAGAGCTGAAGACGCGCGGTGCCCATAAATCAAACTGCTGTCCCGAGGTGAGTAAAACGCGACCGAGATGCTGGCGCCCTTGACCAGCGAAGAGCCCATCAAATTGTTCAGCGCCGCAGTCAGGCTTCTTCCATCCAGATTTTGTCCAAACAGCGGAGCGCCGAGTAGGCTGATACAGATCCAAGCGAGCAAGCACAAGGCTTTGCCCCGTCTTGATGTCATCGCCGAAGATGTCAAATGAACCGAAATTTTCTTCACATAATCCTCGCTAAACGTGTCGCTTGAGTTTCGGCCTTAACTGGAGTAGTAGATAGCCTGGATAGGATCGACGGAAGCGGCTTTCAGTGCGGGATAGAGCCCTGAGACAAAGCCGGTGATGAGAGAAAATAGCAGGCCCACCAACGCTCCCTGCACTGGCAGATAGAGGGGGAAATTAATGGCTTTGCTGATTAAAGTTAGGGCGATCCAGGCCAGCAGGATACCCAAAAGCGCGCCCATCAATGCCAATGCCAGCGCTTCGAAGATGAAATAGTAAAAGATATCCTTTTCCGTGGCCCCCACGCTTTTACGCACTCCAATCTCCGTCATCCGCTCCTGGATCGAGATTAGCAGAGTGCTGAACAAACCGATTCCGCCAACGATGAGGGAGATGGAGGCGATCGCCAGCAGGGTGATGTTCCACTTATCCATATAGCCCTCAATCTCTTTGCTGATGGTGAGCATCATTTGGCCCACGTCCATGAAACTGAAATTGGGATACATACCGTGTCGGGCAAGCAGAAGCTGCCGGGCCTGGGTCTCCATTTCCCGCAATTCCTCCTCGGTAGAGGCCTGGAGGTAAATCATGTGCACGCCTTTGTTGGTTCCGAACCGATAAGCGCCATATTTCAGGGGAACATAAACCGCGTTGAGTTCCTCTTTCCGTTCCCAGGCGTTAAAGTTCATCCCCGTGCCGCTGGAAAGCTGATCATCTTTGAGCACGCCGACAATCCGCAGGCGGTGTTCTCCCAGTTGAAGGATCTTTCCCACAGGATCGACTTCGCCATATTGATCTTTAGCAAAGTGATAGCCAAGGACCGCGGCCGGCAGGATATTGTCATTCTCATACTGGTTGTAATAGCGGCCATTTAGGATGGGGTAGGTCTTGTTGGTGAAAAAGCCGGTGTCTGTGGCCCGCAATTGGATAAGCTTGTCTTTGTTTCCAAGGCGTGTGACGGCTGTGCTCATGATCATGGCATAGCTATTTTTATACGGGATGGATGCTCGCAGGGCCAGATAGTCGTCGTAGTTGATACTTTCCACGCTCTGTTCGGGGCGGCGGCGGGTCCGGCGAAAGCCTCTGGAGCTGGAAACCTGGCCTGGTGTCTCAGCGGTGATGACCACCGAGAGGTCCCAGCCCATACCCTCCATGTTGCTGCTGATCAGTTTTTTGAGGGCATAGACGCTGGAAAACATGGACACCACAGCCAACACGCCAATCACGATGCCCGTGAGGGTAAGCAGCGAGCGCAGCTTGTGGTTCATGATGCTCTGGAAAGCGCTGCGCAGGGCGTCCCAGGCTGGAACGCGGGTTATTCCATGATGGCTTTGCACTTGGGACATTGCTTGTAGTTACCCTTGGCCTTGGAATACTTTTCGTAGATGAAGGGATTATCGCATTGGGGACAGGGTATGGGCAGCGGTTTGTCGTTGCTGATGAATTTGCAATCGGGATAACGGTTGCATGAGTAGAAGATTTTTCCCTGTTTGCTGCGGCGCTGGGTGATCTCCCCTTGATTGCATTCAGGACATGTGATGCCAGTGGTTTTGGGCTTGGAGAATTTACATTTGGGATAGTCGCTGCAGGCGATGAATTCGCCATATCTGCCAGTGCGTTCCATCAGAATGTTGCCGCACTGGGGACATTTTTCATCCAGGGCTTTGGGAACAGTAATCACGATCTTGCCCTCAGCGTCCCGCGTGAAACTCTTGCTGTTGCGGCAGGCTGGAAACCGGCTGCAGGCCAGAAATTCCCCGTCCTTGGAACGTTTGATCAACATCTTGCCTTCGTTGCAAACTTCGCAGACGAGCTCAGTTTCCTGGGTGAAAGCGCTCTTTTCCTTTTTCATATCCACCCCCTTGATCAGTTCATTCAGTTCCTCGTAATAGCTTTTTACCAGTTCATGCCAGACTACGTTACTTTCCTCCACCTCATCCAGTTTTGTCTCCATCTCCGCGGTGAAGCTGACGTTGAAGATGGCGTCGAAATTGCTCACCAGAAAGCGGTTGACGTCTTTGCCCAGATCGGTGGAGAAAAATTTCTTCTTCTCCATACCTACATATTTGCGCTTGCGAATGGTGGTGATGATGGTGGAGTAAGTTGACGGGTGACCGACGCCTTTGGCCTCAAGTTCTTTAATTAGCGAGGCTTCCGTAAAGCCTGGCGGTGGAATTGTAACAGGCTGAGATCGCTTGAGCGCGTCATGTTCGAGCTCGTCATCTTTGGCATTGGCTGCGTGAACCTGGGCGCCTTCGACCATGAACACGTGGGGATAGGCTTTCAGAAAGCCTTCCCCAACCATACGGTTGCCGGTGGCGACAAAGAGGGCCTCACCCAAAGTAATTTTGGCGGCTGTGTTTTCCACTTTGGCCGGTATCATTTGGGTGGCCACAAAGCGTTGCCAGATCAGAGTGTAAAGTCTCAACTGATCCTTGGAAAGGCTCTCGGAGATACTTTCAGGAGTATGGAAGCTGTCAGTGGGCCTAATCGCCTCATGAGCGTCTTGGGCCGAGGATTTGCTCTTGTAAAACCGCGTGGAGCTTTGAAGGTGATCCGCGCCGAAGCGCTCCACGATCAAAGCCCGGCAGTTTTCCTGAGCTTCCGCGGCGATGCGGACGCTATCGGTACGCATATAAGTGATCAAACCGGTGGTTTCGCCCTTGAGAGCTATGCCCTCATAGAGTTCCTGCGCCACAAACATGGTCTTTTCCGATGGGAAGCCCAGGATTTTGGAGGCTTCCTGCTGCAGGGTGCTGGTGATGAAGGGTGGCGGCGGGTGCAGATTGCGCAGGGTGGGTTTGATATCACTCAGGGCCGCATCAGCCTGTCCTAT
>CAXYWN010000216.1:0-3245 GCA_964292625.1 uncultured bacterium | reverse complement strand
AAGAGTTTATTAAAGTGGTAGAAGAATGATTTCTTGCTTGAGGGGCCTGCATCAGCCCGGGAACATGAGCTCCCGGCCGGATACCGGCCCCTGATTTGATTTTGAAGTTGAGGGTTTAAGTCGTTTTCCCGTGACCTGGTTTTGACAGCCGGTCTGATGTAATGTGCGAAGTTACTTCTTATAGAGCTGCGCAAAACGGGGTTTAAGGAAAAACACGGTGGGATTAGAGATTGTTTGTGATATATCAATTGGTTGGGGGATGGCAATGAGGATACTTTTTTGGCGAACGCACTTGAAGGGCTAAAACAGATTTGAGTCAATCTTCTCTCCTTCGCTTCCGCTTTGCGAAGCAAATAGACTATAAATCGGGAACTGGTAAAAGTTGCTAATCGTTTATATAGCGACGGAATCTCGGGCGATTCTTTATGTCAAGTGTTATTTTTGGTTTTTGTTAAGTCGATTTAAATATGAGATACAGAAAAGATGTTTGGATGGGTTTATCCGCCTTACAAGATGGAAGGGTAGAACATAGCCCGGTTTTTAATCCCCCAGGCCTTGGACCTGTCATTCCGGGACGCCGTGTCTCAGTGACTAAGCACCCAAAATCCAGTCTGAGGAACAAACCGCACAACGGAGTCGAGAATCTGCTGCCAAGTGGCCGGCTATGACAAACATTCCGGGCAAAGCAAAACCCCCGCGGCGTTGCGGGGGTTTGATATTATTGCGGAGGAAAGTCCTGCCGCGGAACTTAGGTTTATTTAATTAGTTTGGCTTCAATGTTTTTGTTCTCAGCCTTAATGACTCTGCTCTCGGTTTTATTGAGGGTCTTATCCGAGATGACGTTGTTCCTGACCGGTTGGAGAGTGGGCTTGGAGGCCTTCGTCTGGGGGCTCAAGCTCATCTTGCTGCCGTCCAGTTCGGTGGACGCGGTCACGTAGAAGAACTTGTAGGGCTCTGTGCCTTCATACACATAACCAAGGTCCTGGATACCGGATTCGATAGGAGTCCAAGGGTTAGCGGCTTCTGGATCGTTGGAGCCGTACACGTTGTAGGAAACGGCGCCGGTTACTTCAGCCCATTCGAGGGTGGGATAGCCGTCCCACATAATGGAAATGATTGGCGCTTCGATACCCATCACACCAAGATCCACGGTGCATCTGATGCACATATCTTCGTCGTAAGCATTGGGGGTTTCCCACACGTATTCTTCCAGATCAGCGTCATAGTAATAGGCGTAGGAGGTGAGCCAACTGGATATGGGCTCGGTCTTGTCGCCCATGAGTCCGGGTGCGCCTGTTCCATAATCTCCTACCTGGTGGTAGGCAATGAAGAAGTGTTCACCCGCGGGGATGATTATATCGAGGGCGGAAACATCGTACGGGTTCCAAGCACCCAAGGTGCAGGTGGCAGGCGTGATATCGAGCAGCGGGTTCGCCGTATCAGGCATGCCCGCGGCGTCAGCTGGATAGATGGCATAGCTCAGGTTACCAGTAGCGTTTGCGGGCCAGGTGTTGTCCCTCATCTCGAATTTCACTCCAGTGATCTTCAAGGGCGCGTCATAAAACCAGAACTCATTTGCCCAGCCGTCACCAGCATCATAGAAGGCGTGGGCTGTGCTGCCAGCGGTCTCATCATAAGCCATTTCAGAGGGCGGCACCAGGATATCCTGCTGCAGGAACATGTTGTTGTTGCCCATCGTGACGTCGTCGTCGTGCCAAGCCTGGAGCTGGAGCGTATAACGACCGCCGGTGGAAGGCAGAGCTATGGCTGCGAGTGCATAATGCTGAACTTCTTCAGGAGTCATACTGACATTTTCTGCGATCAAAGCGGCACCTCCTGCTCCCGGCACCGGCCAATCCGGCACTAAAGCGAAATTTTCGTCTCTAAGGGCCAAGTAAACGTCGACACCGGTGACAGCGATGGGTAAACCGGCAGCGCTCTGGCTGAGGTTTGTCACGTCGACTTCATAGGGGATAGCTTCTCCGGGGGCGAGGAAGAAATCACCGGTGAAATAGATAGTGGTCGCTTCGACATCAACCTGATCGCCAAGATAGGTGACATTGGCGGTGAAGCAGTTATCATTTTCAGCAGCAATGTCCCAGCCAACCGGGGCTGTGGTGTAATAGAGGTGGCTGTTGCCGCGGGCGACATTGTCAGTCAGGGTCGCTGTGCGGATGGAGCCCAGAACACCATTCGGGGAAGACAGGACCATGGCAAAGGCTGCGCCATTGGCCCCACCGGGTCCAAATTGAAGGTTGGTAGCGGTGGGAATGGTAAATACGTTGAAGTCATCCGGGGGATTGGCAGTAGCCCAGTTAACAAGTTCGGCATACGCAAAGGTTTTACCAGCCAGGGGGAATCCTACTTGGTTGGGAAGGCCGTTTGCATCCACGGGCCAGATTTCAACCTTTACGGTTGCCTGTCCCAGAGCGCCAGGGAGATAGAAGGGGAAACTAACGCTTTCCAGCTTGCATAATACAGGCGGGGTGAATATAGTGGCCGTACGGGTAAATTGGGAACCGTCGGTAAATTCGCCTGGTATAGGCGAATAATACCCCACGCTTGCCCAATACTTCAGTTCGACGGCTGCCAAGCCAGACAAGACCAGCAGCGTCAACATAATTATAATGAGTTTTTTCATAATATAGGTCTCCTCTTTTCAGAGTTGTTTGTGTGTATGACTAAATCGAGGGGAGCTCCCTGGCAGTTTGGCCCGCGTTAAGCGACCCCAGGCACGGCTCCCTGTTTGATTTTGATTTTTGATGGTGGTTACGGATTCGCGCGTTTAAGCCGGGCACAGCGATGGCGTGTTCATGTGCGATGAAACTTTGGCATAAGCGATGCCGGGCATAGAGCGTGAGATCCGTGGTGAAATACAGGTTTGAGGGTGATTTGCGGTTGAGGGATGCGAAAGCGGATACTTTTCTGGCGGAGGGCGCCAGAGGGCGGCAAAATAAAGTTTGAATCGGGCCAAATAAACTGGGAGCCAATCTTCACTCCTTTGCTTCCGTTTCGCGGGAAGAATAAAATAATAAAACCAGGAACTGGTGTGGCTTGCGGCTCTGATCCAAAGTGACTGAATCACGAGCGCTGCTTCACAGATGAAGAAACAATTCCTCTATGTGCTACATTATGAAGAGTGCTTTTATGTGTCAAGTGTTATTTTGCGGTTTGGCGAGAATGTTGTGGAGAGACTGTTCAAATCCGTTAACCATAGTAGGCTACCTCTGGTATATTCTTGCTGA
>CAXYWN010000215.1:0-3261 GCA_964292625.1 uncultured bacterium | reverse complement strand
AAGCATCGAAATCTACAACGTCAAGGGACAACTCGTGAAAACCCTCGTGAACGAAGACAAGGCCAGCGGTAACTACTCCGTGGTCTGGAACGGTCGCGACAACAACCATCAGGCTGTCTCCAGCGGCGTCTATTTCTACAAGATGTTCGCCGGCAAGTACAGCAACACCAAAAAAATGATCCTGATGAAGTAATTCGTCGGAACCATATAAACCCATCTCAGCCCCGGAACGGTTCGCCGCTCCGGGGCTTTGCTTTTGGCTCACTTTCAAACCGGGCGGTTACCAGGGCCAGCCGTGTCGGATAAGCCCCCTTGAAAGTGAACGTCTTCTTTTATATACAGACGCAGGCCCTGCCCCATCTTCAGCATTCCTGCGCCAGCCTTGGCCCTCCTTATCAATACGGGATCAATACGGAATCAATACGGATGAAATCCGTATTGATTCCGTATTGATCCCGTATTGATCGCGGGAGCGAAAGAAAAAGCTTTACAGATATAATGCCATGCGTTTCAACGTTTTGTTATGACGAATGAATGTCCCAATTATCTTGGTAGTCGCCTTAAAGTAAATGTGAGTTTTTCCAAATATAACGTTCTTTGTCTTAACAGGTTAAATAAACGGTAACAGGAGTTATCCGATGAAAAGAGCTCTAATATTCGCGCTGCTGCTGATCCTGGGATTCAGTATTTGCGGCAACGTTTACGCCCAGATCGACATCACCATAGGCAACGGAACTGCCACCAGCGGAAGTATCGACCCTCCGACGCCCTATGGCACCTATTGGGAAAATTTCCGCCAGCAATACCTGGTGCTTGCCTCTGAAATTGTAGCGGCCGAGGGCGCTCCTGGAAACATCAATTCAGTGGGCTTCAATGTGCAGAACTTGCATAATTGTTCCCCTATGCAGAGCTTCACCATCAGGCTGAAACATACCACCCAGACTTCTCTGTCCTCAAACTTCGAGCTTGGTGACTATCAAACAGTGTTTGAGCAGGATAGCTTTATGCCTGTTGTGGGTTGGAATGTCCACAACTTCATTGCGCCTTTTGTCTGGAACGGCAGCTCGAACATCCTGGTGGATGTTATGACTTCCCGCGTTCCTTACAGTCAAAATGCCTCGGTCTATTATAGTACAACCACTTTCAACAGTTCCCTGCGCTTCCAAAGTGACACCACGGAAGCCAGCGGCCAGTTCACCCTCCCCGACGTCTTTGCCAGCCAGACCTACACGTATGTGGCTGCAGCAACGGGATTTCAGAGCTTCACCGGTCAAGTGGTGGTGGAAACCACCAACCTGAACATGGGCGATATTGTTGTAAATGAGATAGCCTATCCCCCGTTTGGCGTGGTTGCCACCGAAAACGCAGCCGCGACCCAAATGAATGTGACCTGGCAAGCTCCGAACCCGAATGCCGTGAATATCACCGAAGGATTCGAGGGAAACACCTTCCCTCCCGCCGCCTGGACTCAGGTGATCACCAACACCGGACCTCCCGGAAACGTGGGTGTTCTTCCCACTTGGTGCCGGGTGGGCGCAATTGCCACCGATCCTCCTGCCGTGCCTCAGGGTGGAGAGCATCAGGCTGGTTTATGGTGGGTTGAAGCGCATCAGGATGAGTGGCTGATCACTCCGCAATTCATCTGTCCGGAAAGCGCCAGCGTCAACTTCTGGAGCTATGTCTTCCTGGGCAGCACCAACGGCGACCACTACTATGTAAATGTTTCCACCAACAACGGCAGCACCTGGACCCAGCTCTGGGATGCCAGCGCCGAAACTGGCGGCTGGAACCACTATAACACTCCGATCAGCGTGGACCTGGGCGCCTATGCCGGCCAGCCGATCAAGATCGCCTGGCAGGCTGAAGACCCGCCCAGCGATGACGGTTTGTGGTATTCATGGTTCATCGATGAGGTGAGCATAGGCAGCCGGGGCCAAACGATCACTTTCCAGGCCAGCGAGTTCAGCACCCGCAGCGCTGCGGGCGAGGGCTTTGCCGCCCAGCACAACGTCAAGCCGGGTCTGCCCGCCAGCCGCGCCATGGCCGCCAATCCTCTGCCCAAAATCACTCAGATCGGCACCATCACCGGTGTAGTCCTCAACCATCAACATGCCGCCATTATGGGTGCCACTGTGACTTGCGGAACTGTGATTGCCACCACCAACTCCTCCGGCGCTTACACCATGCAAGTTCAAGCCGGCACCCACAGCGTCACCGCCAGCGCGGCAAGCTATAGCCCCGCCACCCAAACCGGCGTGATCGTTGTTACAGGTGCTACCACCAACGTCAACTTCCGGCTATATCCCATTCAGGAACTGCTGGTCGATGGCTTTGAAAGCTACCCGAACTTCTCCATCGACTTTGCGCCTTGGACCCTGGTGGACGTTGATCAAAGCGAAACCTTCGGTTTTACTAATGTCGCTTGGGAGACTGCCTACACTGCCCAGGCTTTCATCATCATGAATCCCTCAGCCACCGTGCCCCCCGTCTCCGATGCCGGTGCCACTCCTCATGGCGGAAGCAAATACGCTGCCTGCTTCGCCAGCGAGATGGCTCCCAACAACGACTGGATGATCACGCCTGTGCAAACCGATCCCTATGAGATCAGATTCTGGGCCAAGTCTTTCACCGCCGATTATGGCCTCGAAAGAATGAAGGTCGGCGTGTCCACCACCGGCACATATCCCGCCAGCTTCACCATCATCAGCGGCGCCAACTATATCCAGGTTCCGGATGTCTGGACCGAGTACAGCTACATGCTTTCCAACTATCCCGGATACGTGTATGTGGGAATCCAGTGCGTGTCCAACGACGCCTTCTTCCTTATGGTGGATGACGTTCGCCTCACCGGCATCACCGCGAACGAAGATCCGAATGTCCCCGTGGTGGCCACCGAGCTGCACGGCAACTATCCGAACCCCTTCAACCCGGAAACCACCATCAGCTACAGCGTGAAGGAAAGCAGCCCTGTGACCATCGAAATCTATAACGTCAAGGGACAAATCGTGAAAACCCTCGTGAACGAAAACAAGGCCAGCGGCAACTACTCCGTGGTCTGGAACGGGCGCGACAACAATCAGCAAGCTGTCTCCAGCGGCGTCTATTTCTACAAGATGAACGCCGGCAAATACAGCAGCACCAAAAAGATGATCCTGATGAAGTAATTCATCGGAACCAGCTCAAGATAAATCAGCCCCGGAACGGTTCGCCGCTCCGGGGCTTTGTTTTGCATACAAACGTAGATACTGCATCAGGATTGCT
>CAXYWN010000214.1:0-3306 GCA_964292625.1 uncultured bacterium | reverse complement strand
GCGCCACTCTGGAGTATGATGGCAGCAATTCCTTCAATACCACAGGATGGAATATGCTACAAATCAATCAATTCGATTACCAGGGCGGAAATCTTTACGTGCTCACCGAGGCCATATACGGTGGCAGCGGAACCGGAATCTACATTAATTTCTACAATGTCACAGACGCCACCAATATGCAAGCCTGGAACAGAGCCGGAGGCAACTACACGGTCGATGCGAAACGTCCTAACATAAAACTTACTTTTGTGGATGCTACAGAGCCGATTCAGAGGCTGAGTCTAGAATTTCCTGCCGGGGTGAGGGTCGATTCCTCCTCCAACATAACAGTGACAGGCGCTCCCGCTCGCCGCTTGATTACCAATAATGCCATGGGTTGGGGCCCCACCATGATCTGGGAGAACACCAGCGGTCAGGTGAACCATGGCGATACAGCCACCGGTACAATCTATGCCTATGTGCAGGAAGGTTTTGCCGGCACTATGCAGGTACCATACATCATTGAGGGTGATGGCTCTGGAAATCCTTCCCACAGTGTGTCCGGCACCCTCAGCCTCACCAACCTCGGGCCGATTCTGCCTACTATCACTGTGATGACCCCAAACGGAGGAAACCGGATCAGTATCGGCACTTCCTACAGCATTTTGTGGGCTGAGGCCGGCACCATACCGGGAGTGGATATCCTGCTGAGCCGCGACAACGGGCTCAACTGGGAAACCCTCGCCAGCAACACTGGCAACACCGGCCTCTATGAGTGGCTTGTGACCGGCCCCTCCTCAAACCAATGCATCGTTAAGATCCAAGCCACTGCAGACTACGGGATATATGACGTTTCAAACAGTGTTTTCACAGTCTTCCAGCCTGTGACTTGGCTTACTGCAAGCCCAATATCTGGAGAAATCAGTCCAGAGTTGGAGGCCAGTATTCTGGTGAGCGTGAACAGCCAAAACCTCGATCCTGGTACCTTCCAGGCCTGGCTGATGGTGGAACATAATGCCGGCGAACCCATAAGTGTTCCGGTGACGTTGGTAATCAACGACCCCACCGTGAATTTGAGCGCACCCCAAAACTTAGTGATCATCTTCCAGTCCAGCCTAGCACATCTGAGCTGGTCACCCGTCCCCGGCGCAGTTTTATACGATGTATATCGCGCTGAAAGGCCGGATGGTCCATTTGAGTTTGTGGACAGTTCTTACGACCCAAACTGGTCGGATGAGGAGTCAATCTATGTTGACAGGTATTTCTATCAGGTAAGGGCGACCTCAGATTTGCGGCAGAGCGCTGCTTCCGCAGGCCCAAAAAACATCGAACCCATACAAATAAACAATAAGTAACCAGGAGTTATAAACATGAAAAGATCACAACATCATTTCCTGCTTGCCCTGCTGATGCTGCTTGCAGCATCAATAGCCTGGGGACAAGTAGCCATCTGGCAAGATGACTTCAACGACAACAATGTGTCTGACTGGACCATTTCGCAAAGCTCATCCTGCAGCGTCCAAAGCGGTAAAATGGTCTTTACCAGGACCGGGCAAGTGGGCACTGGTTTCCAGTATTTTACTTCACCGCTCATTGATGCCACAAGCGCAAACGACTTTGAGATGGATGTGCTGTTAACGAATTATGCTGACAACATCTTCGACAGATGCAGGGTGGAGGTTTCTCACAATGGTGGAACCACTTGGACCGAAATTACGACTACCAATATTGTTCAGGGTCCAAACTATAGCCTGCCAATCAGTTATTATGCCAGCGGAAACTTCCGTTTGAGGATCAAATACAAGCTCTTAAACACCGCATCCAGGGTGGAGCTGGATAACTTCAGAATAACCAGGCAAGGCATGAGTATAAGCCCCACCAGCGCCAATCCCGTGGTGGGAGATCAGATCCAATTTACCGCATCAGGCGGATTGGAAAACAATGTGTGGTCTCTGACCAATCCGGCGGTCGCCACCATCACCCAGGACGGTCTGTTTACGGCAACCGCATCTGGAACCACCCGCGTCAGGGTGGATTCCGGTTCCGATGGGGTGGAAACAAATGATATCGTGATAGATTACATGCGTATTGTGCCAAACACTGCCGCTTTATGGGTTGGTGACATCATGCAATTCGCCAGCGAAGGCGGTTTTGGAACAAAAAGATTCTACAGCAGCAATCCCGAAATTGTCACCATCACGCAACAAGGCTTACTGACGGCTGTGGCCGTTGGCACTACCACAATCTCCGTAAGGGATCAAAGTAGCTTCACCGTAACCTCAGGCTCAATCTTTGTTTCCGATTTGGTTGAGTTCACCCCGGTGGATGCACTGATCGAAAACTCACCCTATCCTCATGGGCCAACCCGGCTGGGTAACAGCCGCAATCTCGCCATGACCCACACAGGTATCCTGTATGCCACTCATCAAAGAGGTATTTCCACCCAAGGCAGAGACGTCATCCTGCAAAAATCCCTCGATGGAGGAAGCACCTGGACACAGGTTGGCTCTGCAGCATCTCTGATGACCAGCCCCCGTAAACAGTATCAGTCTGCGATTGCTGTGGATGGCAGCGGTAATGTGCACATGACCTGGTACGGCGATCAAACCACTTCCGCTCAGTCCTACAAAATCTGGTATGCCAAATACGATGGTTCCACATGGACAACTGCGACGGAAGTTTCAACAGGCAGCAGCTACGTGTTTCCCTCCATTGCCTGCGACAATCTGGGCAACGTGTTGATTGCCTACGTCAAGCAAAGTGGCTCCAGCTTTGTGGGACCCTATTTTAACAAAATGTGGAACGGAACCTGGGTGGGGCAGACAGAGCTTGCCACCTCCTCGGTGCAAAACACTGCTTCCACAACGATCAATCGCATCAATGGTTTGGGAGTGGTAGCCTGGGCATCGGGATTTTCAAATCCAACCTCTGCCAACAGCGGCAAGATAGCCTGGATCAATCCCAATGGCACTTTGAACGGATCCCCTTTTACGGCGCTCTCTGGCTTGAACTATGACCAACTTATGCCCATCTTCAATTCACAGAGTGACCTGTTTCTGTTTTACAACCTCACCTCTCCCGACGGAGGAGACGTGATCCATTTCCGTTGGCGTTCCAACACTGATGACACCTGGCGTAGGCCCCTTACCTTCGATGGCAACACCTTGGAAACTTGTTTTGGGTCAGGAGGTTCTGTGCTGCCCATGTCGTCCCTCAACCCCCAAGTGGGAATCGATGATTATGACAACATCTATCTCTTTGCGGAAGGCAAACCCACCGCCGATGACGATTGGCATATGATCTGTTCTGTCTGCAGATTTCAGAGGA
>CAXYWN010000213.1:0-3351 GCA_964292625.1 uncultured bacterium | reverse complement strand
ACACGTCCGCTCGCAGCACTTCCTGCCTGACTGCTGCATCCCAAAACAGGGTGCCGTTGGTCAATACCGCCACCTTGTAGCGAGGATAATTGTCTTTGATATAGTCAATCACTTTCCCCAATCCGCTGTTCAGGGTGGGCTCGCCCTGTCCGGAGAAGGTTATATAATCAAGTTCTGGAGCTTGGGAGAGGTAAGCGCCCAGCTCTTTGATAACATCATTTATGGGGACGTATTCCTGCCTTTCGAGAGTTAGCTTGGTGGTCCTCCCTACTTCGCAATAAACGCAGTTGAGACTGCAGACTTTCAGAGGTACGAGGTCAACGCCGAGGGAAATGCCCAGCCTGCGGGAGGGTATGGGGCCAAAGAGATATTTCATTACTTTTCCTTTATAGTAAAGATACTTTAAACATTTCGTTCAGAGCCGGATGGAACCAGCATACTGCCATCGGGCAGCAGTTGATCGGGATGAGGGGTTCCTGCTGCTTCCAACTGAAAACGGACGCAGCTTTCCCAGTCTCCCAGGCAATAGTTTTCCACCCATTTATTATCCAACAAACCACGATCTGTAAAGTGTTTGAGGGGACAGACCCGAAACCATTTGCACTCCTTCAAGTCTATTAAACTTCTGTAATTGATAACGCTGGTAGCAAAATACTCAGCGTGGTGGATAATGGAGCTTGGATGGGTGAGCGGAAACACGAAAAAGCGGGCAGTGTAAAAGACTCTGCCAATCTTTTGAGGGTAATCGCTTTTGGTAAATGTGCCCAATCTGTTGGTTTCAAAGATGTATTTGGTGGCATAATATCCCAGGGGACTGATTATCCGGGGGTTTAACCTGCGGATCTCTTCTTCCAGATAAAGAGAGCAACTTGATATTTCTTTTTGTTTGGGACGCCGGTTTTGGGGTAGCATGCATTTGAGCAGATTGGTGATATATACTGTGTTTCTACGGATGCCGGCTGCTTCAAACAAGTCATCCAGCACTTTCCCCGATGGACCAATAAACATTTTGCCCTCTGCATCTTCCACTTCCCCGGGCGCTTGGGCGATCAGCATGATATCCGCGCTGGAATTACCCTCTCCTTTTAAGACATGTTTTCTGGTCTTGGATAGATCGCAGAGCTGGCAGTTCTTCATCCCTTTGAGATACATTCACAGGCCTGTTTAATTGGAGTTTTGAAAACATGAATATTAAAAGGCCGATTTCTAAAACTCAATGATCGCGCCGGCTCCACCTGGGATGAACTTTTCCGGAAAAAGATCCCTGATTGTAGCAGAGTGTTTGCTGCAGTGGGTGGGGCATATTTTGCTTACTTTTGACAAGAGGGGAAACTCATCAAAACCGTGCAAACCGCCAATCATGGCGTAGATTGGCATGCTGGCGTCGATGGCAAGCACAGTATCCATAATCAACCCCACTCCGGGATGCGCGCAGCCAATAATTACAACCCATCCATGAACTGTCTGGATGGCGAGAGATTGCTCGATAGAGGCCAATTCTCCAGTGGTATAAATCCCTTCATAGAGGGGAACCGGTTTGCCGTAGTATTTTACCTGGTTGGGATACTTGACGCCTCGGAAGGAAACCGGGTTATGAATCACCGCATTAGGGTTTTGGTTTAACACATGGCAGAGTCCGCCAATATGGTCAAAATCGGGATGCGAGATAAAAATATCGTCAGCCGCAGCAGGGGAAATCTCCAGTAATTGCATATTTTGCAAGAGGATTTTTCCATTAGCTCCCGTGTCAAAGAGGATTTTTCTGTCTGCGGTCTCGATGAAACAGGAAAAACCCCAGTCGGGTGTTAGTCGGCAGTCCGCTGGTGTGTTGTCGTAGCAAATGGTGATCTTCACCCTTACACCCTGGCGACACATATCACTACAAAGCCGCCTTTTCCAAGCTCCGTTCCTTGGAATTTTCTCTCATCCTGACAAAGGGATCGATCCCCTCTTGTATCCCGAGAGGCTGGGCAAAAAGGCCGCTGCCTATACCGATTTCGATCCCTCTGCCGGATCTATGATGTATTTTTTTGATCGCTTGCGTTTCTTTCAGGTCTGCGTCAAAAAGCTTAGCTTTTGGCACTATCCTGGGGCCCTTCCACTTTTTCCATAATTTTCACGGTGGCATCCATCAAGGCCTGGGCTGAGGGCTGTTTGTTGTTGAAATAGATATAGGGTTTGCCAGCGTCTGCCGAAATGGAGATTGCGGGGTCTATTTCTATCTCAGCCAGAACATCTATGGAGTGTTCGAAGACCAGCTCATCCAAATTGTTGCCGCTATAGATGGCAGTTTTTTCCTGACAATGGGGGCAACGGAAAAACTTCATATTTTCCACGATGCCCAGGATGGGAACATTCATCTTTTCGGCAAAATCAACCGATTTCTTCACATCCAGGATGGCGAGGTCCTGCGGAGTGGTAACTATCACCGTCCCGTCAACATGACCCAGGGTCTGGATGATGCTCAGCGGTGCATCTCCTGTGCCGGGAGGGCAATCCACCACCAGGTAATCAAGCTCTTCCCAGTCAAAATCGCTGAAGAATTGTTTGATGCGCGCCATTTTCAGCGGCCCGCGCCAGATAACGGCGCTGCTTTCCGAATCCAGGATTGAGGCCAGGGTCAAAACGGAAAGGTTTGAGAGCACCTTAATTGGGGTGGGCCGGCCGGTTTCAGGATTGACCGGGATGGGAACACCTTCGATGCCGGTTAGCTTGGCGATGGAGGGGCCGTGGAAATCCACATCCAGAAGTCCCACTTTTTTGCCTTGCATTGCCAGTCCATAGGCGAGATTGGTGGCGATGAAACTTTTGCCAACGCCACCTTTCCCGCTCATAACAATGATCCTGTGTTTGATCCGGGCCAGATTAGCCTGGATTTCCTTTTCTTTGTTTTCGTCCATTTAGTCTTTGTCTTCCTTTGCAAGTTGTTCGGTCAACCATTGCAATTGGCGTTCCAAATCATCCTTCTGGGCCCGTAAATCTTCCTTGGTGTAAGCATAAGCTGTTTCCTGGGGAACATAAACTGGTCCGTCGTAACATCTATTGAAGCGGGGACCGTAACCACCCCCGAATCCAGCTCTGCGGCCGCGGCCTAAGCCACGTCCAAATCCACGTCCTAAACGAGGTCCAAAGTTATCCCTTGCTGAGGTTCCAAACCTTCCGCAGGGTCCTAATCCCCTGCCGGGACTTCCGTTTCCATTGGGTCCTGTACCATCTTGATAAGGCATTTTCTTAACTCCTTTTACTGTCTTTTTTCTTAGACATAATGTTTTTGATTAGATATAGCAAGAACTCAGCGCCACTTTCAATCAAGCCGCGTTGGTCGTCTTGGTTAACTCCTTTTACCGGAGT
>CAXYWN010000212.1:0-3353 GCA_964292625.1 uncultured bacterium | reverse complement strand
TTTCGGTGTCGAAAAGATAGACTGCCAGGGCTTTTGCCAGCTCGGTTTTGCCCACTCCGGTGGGGCCCAGAAAGATGAATGAGCCGATGGGGCGGTTGGTGTCGCTGAGTCCGCTGCGGGAACGGCGGATGGCGTTAGCCAGGGCGGTGATCCCCTCTTTTTGGCCGATAACGCGCTGAGCCAGAATATCTTCCAACCCCAGTAGCTTGCTCATTTCGCTCTGAACCAGCTTGGAAACGGGGATGTTGGTCCATTTGGACACAACCTCGGCGATTAGTTCCTCATCCACCTTTTCCCTGATCAGGGGCTCGGCGTCCGCGGATGCTTCCTGATTCCGGGTGAGTTCCGCCAGTTCCTTCTCCTTTTCCTTGATGGAACCGTAACGCAGTTTGGAAACCTTCTCCAGGTCTCCTTCGCGCTCGGCTTTTTCTGCCTGACTTTTCAGGCTGTCGATCTCCGCGCGCAGTTCGCGCGTGCGTTCAAAGCCTGTTTTCTCGTTTTCATAGCGCAGGCGCAGGGCGTTGCGCTGCTCGCTGAGTTGGGCGACTTCAGAGATCACCTTTTCCAGCCGTTGCCGGGATAAAGCATCCTCTTCCTTAGCCAGGGAAAGGCGTTCGATCTCCAGTTGACGCAGCTTGCGTTCAATTTCGTCAAGTTCTGCAGGCAGAGAATCGATTTCCATGCGCAGTTTGGCGCATGCCTCGTCGATGAGGTCGATGGCCTTATCCGGCAAAAAGCGGTCGGAAATATACCGGTCGCTCATCACCGCCGCCGCAACCAAGGCTGTATCGGTGATCTGGACTCCGTGGTGGACTTCATATTTTTCCCGGATGCCGCGCAGGATGGAGATGGTGTCCTCCACGCTGGGTTCCTGCACCAGCACAGGCTGGAAACGGCGCGCGAGGGCGGGGTCTTTTTCGATGTATTTGCGATATTCGTCGATGGTGGTGGCCCCGATGCAATGCAGCGAACCTCGAGCCAGAGCGGGTTTGAGCATGTTGGAAGCGTCCACGGCGCCTTCTGCGGCCCCGGCCCCTACCACGGTGTGAATTTCGTCGATAAACAGGATGATTTGGCCTGCGGATTTTTCCACTTCGGCCAGCACTGCCTTGAAACGTTCCTCAAATTCGCCGCGGAATTTAGCCCCGGCTAAAAGGGAGGCCATATCGAGTTCCAAAATCTCTTTGTTCTTCAGGTTTTCCGAAATATCTCCGGCAACCACGCGCCGGGCGAGGCCTTCCACGATGGCGGTTTTGCCCACTCCGGCCTCGCCGATGAGGATGGGATTGTTTTTACGCCGGCGGGAAAGAATCTGCACGCTGCGGCGAATCTCATCGTCACGCCCGATCACGGGATCCAGCTTTTCCTGGCGTGCCAGTTGGGTGAGGTTGCGGGTATATTTTTCCAGGGCCTGAAACTTGGCTTCGGGGTTCTGGTCGGTCACCCGCTGATTGCCTCTAAGTTCTTTCAGGGCAAGGAGCAGCTTGTCCGGATCGGCGCCTGCCGCCCGGAGCAATTGGGTGGCTTCCTTGCCTTTTTGCAGCAAGGCCAGGAGCAGATGTTCCAAACTGATATAATCGTCCTGAAGCTTATCCGCGTCGCTTTCCGCCTGATGCAGAATGTCCAGAACCTCTTGCGAGAGATAGACCTGGGCGCCGCTCACCCGGGGCAGTTTTTTCAGGGCGTCTTCCACCTCAGCGGATAGCGCCGAGGTATTCACTTCCAGCTTTTGCAGGGCAGGGACCACCAGCGAATCGCTCTGCTTCAGCAAAGCGGCCAGCAGGTGCAAATCCCTGATCTCCTGATGTCCGTATTCTTCTGCCAGGGTCTGCATATCCTGCACGACCTCCTGGCTTTTCAGGGTAAATCTTTGTGCGTTCATGGCGCCTCCTTATCAAGATAAAATAGCTAACCTGAACGGGATGTCAAGAGAAAAGTTGGCAGTCTGTGAGCTTGACTGCCAACATATCATAATTATCTACAGAAGAGAAGGTTTAACTTGCAAACTGAGCGGGAAAGCCCGGAGGGCGGCAGACTGATAGCGAGGGTGCGAGCGCAGCGGAGCCCCTCGTAATCCGTCCCAAACGCCAGAAAAGCCCCCTGTGGGCGACAGACCGATGAAGAATAAGACAGGAACTTGGCTTAGTTCAGCAGCACCTTGGCCGCGAGGTATTTCCCCGGGACCTGGACGCGGATCAGATAGACTCCCGGAGCCGTTTTCAAGCCCTGAGCGTCGCAACCATTCCAGAAAATCTCCGAATTTCCCTGAGGCAGGGACTGCTCCCAAGAACGGACTCTCTGGCCTCTGGAGTTGTGGACGGAAACGGTGGCTTGCAGCGGGTCTTTGCTGTGGACGGCGAGGGTGGTGGAAACCTTGAACGGGTTCGGCCAAACATTTTGCAGCGCAATATCTGCGTAGGGTGGCAGGGTTTCATCCTGGACTGGCGTTCCGCCCCAGATCCTGCCCACGAATTCAGGATGGTCGATAAAGGGATTGCGGTTGGTCAGAAATCCCTGGACGGCGTTGTTACGGGCGATTTCCGCAGCGTCGGGCGGGTCGGCGTAATGCCATTGCGCCAAATCCGGGATCATATTCACGTTTTGCTGGGTGAGGCTATCTCCGTAGCGGGTATTGAAATAGAGCAAAGCGCGCGCGATATTACCCTTGGTTTCGTCCGCTGGCTCAAACACCGTGTAGCCGCCGGCGCTCATTCCCCGGTAGCTCTGCCATGGTGTGTAACTGTAATAAACATTAGCGTTAGCGTGATTGGCGACGGTGAAGAGGGGATAGTTTCCGCGCGAGCTGTTCACCACCATGGTGCAGGGAAAAAGATGATGCAGATCGGCCTTTTTACGAGAGGATTCGTCGGAGGAAAACCAGCTTTGGGCGTAGGTGTGTTCTGTGTTGGGATTGCTGGCGCCGTTATAGTCGTCCGCCACGTGGTATTCCTCACCTGTATAGATACAAGTCACATAGCCGTTATGATTGTCCAATTGCTGAAAGAGGAAATCCTTGGCGCCGGTGTAACTGCTGTAGGTATTGGTGGAAATCAGAGAGTGCAGGGCATTGTAAAGCGGCTGTCCGCTGAGGTCGATCACGGCGTCGTAGTAGTTGCCCTGGGCGCCGGCGAAGGCCGCAATCAGGATCAGGATGAGGGTTAATGTCAATTTTCGCATGGTCTTATCTCCCCGGAAGCGTTGCTTGGAAAAAGCTGTGCCTCCACGCATTCGATGATGATGTGCAGGATGGTGGTGTGCAGTTCCTGGATTCTGTCGCTGCTGGCCCCCGGCACGCTTAGTTCAAGGTCACAGATTCCGGCGATTTTGCCGCCGTCTCCGCCCGAGAGCGCGAT
>CAXYWN010000211.1:0-3359 GCA_964292625.1 uncultured bacterium | reverse complement strand
TGCTCCACCAGGTTTTCCAGCCGGAAGATCATGCCCATCGCCTCCAGCTTCGGTCCCCGGTATTGGCCGTACATGGAAGGTATGCCAGCCGCGATGTGGCGTTTGTAATAGATATTTTCCCAGGCCTTGGTGGGGGTGGGATCCAAGATCACCTGATTCAGGCGGCCGATGTAATCCAGCATCTGGCGGATGCTGCTGTCATAATCTTTGCGCGACAGGCTCTGCTTCAGCCGCAGCTGTTCCCTGTCGTCAAACCAGTTGAAGCGGGCCAGGAACTTCGCGATATCATAGGTATCGAGCTGATATTTATCCTGCAGCATATAGTAGATGCGGACCAGCAACTCCAGGCGCCTCAGGGAGAAATCCTCCTTTTTCACCTGTTTGAACAGCGGGGCCACCGCCTGCCAGGATTGTCCCAAAAGGTCATCCACGCCGGTGTCGTTTTCCCGGAAGAATTTCTTCACTGCCTTTTGCTGCGCTTTGACACGCTCGTCCGGGATCTGAATAAAGACTTCCACATCCTCCGGCAGCAGGCCTTCCAAATGGCCGGGATCGAGGTCTGTCCAGTAATTGAGTATCTGGCGCAAGAGATTGATGTGGGTGTTGTTACTCTCGGTATGCACCTGCTTGCGCACAAAATAGATCAGGCGGTCTTTGCGGGAACTCATTTCGTCGATCTCGGTGCTCAGGTCGCGGATCTCGCCCTCGGCCCCGATCTCGTGGTAGAACACAGGAAGCAACCTAAGCAACTGTTTCACTTGGACATAAATTGGTTTGAGGTCGCTGTTGAGAAACTTGGAAACGTCCTTTTGGAAGAGATCTGTATCCGAGATAAAGATGCCGCCCTGGGTGAGGTTGATGATCAGCGCTGCCAGCAAGTCCTTGCAAAATAAGGGGTCGATACTGATCAGTTCCAGCCAGACCCGGATGTTTTTGATATGGTTTTTGTTGGCGACAATCTGCCAGTCAAGGTTGATCTTGATCTCTCCGGGCGGGATGAAGCCGAGATCGATGATCTTGCGCAGGCAGCGGCGTCCGAGTTCCGGTTCTTTGGGATCCAGCACGGCCTTGCCTATGGTGAGCACGCAATCCAGAACGATGCTGCCATGCTTGTCGCGGAATTCGCTCAGGTTTTCAAAGACGCTGTCGATCAGCAGGTTGATCTCCCGAACAGTGAGGGATTCATGCAGATCCGCCAGCAGCCGGTTGAGATCCCAGAGCAGATGATCGCTGAGGCTCTTCATGGTGGGTAAGCTCAAGAGGTAGAAGAGATAATGGATCTTTTCCGGGAGTTTTTGAAAGGAGGCCAGCAACTCACGATGCCGGGAGGCAATATCGGCAAAAGAGGGGATGACGGCGAAGTCCTTAAGAGTCTCAGCCGCTTTGATTTGCCTGAGGCAATCCACGAAGAACTTATTGCCCACAGCTTTTTCCAATTGCGTTTTATCCAGGGAGATCAGGTCAGCATATTTTTCCCGCCATTCCGCGATGGACGTTTTCGACCGCCACAGTTTCACCGAAGCCTCATAAACCGAGCGCAGCAGCGCGATGGCCTCATCCTTACAGCAGTAGCGTTCCGAGAGGCGGAACAGGGTCTTGTAACACTGGCCAGAGGCGACATTGAAGTATTCCGGAGCATGGTCGTGCCAGTCCTTCAAAACGTCGAAAGCCTTCTCCAGTATAGCCAGCGGAACTTTCGGCTGTTCCGCGAGGGCGGAGATGAAATTCAGATATTCGTTCAGGGTCCGCTGTTTGACAGGTCCCTCTGGCGCCCTGGCATAGATGTTGCCAAAGATGTCGATAATCAGTTCCAGGGCGCGTTCGCTCTCTTCCATTTGCACATAGAACCAGAGGTCACCCATGATGCTTTGACGCATCAATTCCAGGGCTGAATCCAGGTTTGCGAAAGGATGGTGCAACTCTTCCAAAAACTGTTTCGTGCGTTGCTGGATGCCGTAGTAGCTGGCGCTGCGTTCCAGCAGCCACAAGCTTTCCGGCGAAAGAATGATCTGCTTTACCTGGGTCTGGGCAATATTTTCCGCCAGGGCCTGGGATTCGATCTTTTCCAATATATCCTCAGTGTTTTTTGAGCTTTTCTTGCCGCGTGACCCGCAAAGACAGAGTTAGTGGAGTCAAGCCTCACCAGATCCGCGGTTCTTCTAACTATTCAAATTATCCGCGTTTAAATGTCAAGCTTCATTTTCAGTGTGCTTCAAACCAGTTGGCCCCGCTGGCGATCTCGGTCTTGAGCGCCACCACCCGCCGGTATGGCTCTGGCAGGGCTCCTTCCATCGCTTTGCGGACGATGCTTTCGGCTTGTTCCAGATAATCTTTGCGCACCTCAAAGACCAGTTCGTCGTGCACCTGCAGGATCATGCGGATGCGGCTGTCAGCCTGGATCTGCCGGTGGATGTCGATCATGGCGATTTTGATCAGGTCCGCCGCGCTGCCCTGAATGGGCATATTCACCGCCACCCGTTCTGCCTCCGCGCGCAGTCCGGGGTTACCGCTGCCGATGTTTTTCAGATACAGTTTGCGTCCAAAAATAGTCTGGCTATAGCGGTGCAGCCTGGCTTCCGCCTTGCTGTCGGTGATGTAGGAATTAATGGAGGGGAAACGTTCAAAATAGTTTTTGATCATCTCTTTGGCTTCCTCCGCCGAAATTCCCAGTTCGCGCGAAAGCTTTTTCTGCCCCATGCCGTAAAGCAGCCCGAAATTGATCACCTTGGCGCGGCGGCGCTCCTCTTTGCTAACGGCTTCCAGCGGCTTTCCTGTGATCAGCGAGGCCGTCTGACGATGAATATCCAGATCATGGTTGAAAGCCTCGATCAAGGTTTCGTCGCGGGAAAAGAGGGCCAGCAGACGCAGTTCGACCTGGGAATAGTCCGCGCTCAGGATCGCCCAGTCCGGACCGGAGGCGATGAAGGCTTTGCGGATGGAGCGTCCCAGTTCGGTGCGGATGGGAATGTTTTGCAGATTGGGGTTGGAGGAAGACAGCCTGCCGGTGGAGGCCACGGTCTGGTTAAAAGAAGAGTGGATGCGTCCGGTGACAGGATTGATCAGCTTTGGCAGGGCGGCCACGTAGGTGGATTCCAGCTTGGTGAGGCTGCGGTATTGGATCAGCTTTTCCGCGATTTCGTGATCCTCCGCCAGTTCCTCCAGCACCGTGATATCGGTTGAATAGCCGCTTTTGGTTTTCTTTTTGCCCTTGAGCTGCTTCTCCTCGAACAGCAGTTTAGCGAGCTGCTGCGTGGAATTGAGGTTAAATTCGTAGCCCGCGTAGGCATAAATTTCGGCGGTGAGCTCTTTCAGTTCCAGATTGATGGCATACGATATCTCCCGCAATACCGGAGTGTCGA
>CAXYWN010000210.1:0-3395 GCA_964292625.1 uncultured bacterium | reverse complement strand
AAAGCAATGCTCAACCCGGCTGAGACTGATTATTTCTACTTCGTGGCCGGCCGCAAGGGCCGCAACGATTTTTCCGCCACCGCCGAAGAACACCTCGCCAAAGCCGCCTCCTACAAGCGTGCCGAGTGGGAATAAATCCCCTTAAAAGCAAAAACCCCGGCTTGTAACCGGGGTTGAAATGGCTGGGATGGAAGGATTTGAACCCTCACATACGGAGCCAGAGTCCGCTGTCCTACCATTAGACGACATCCCAAATAGTAAATTGGCTGGGCAGGGAGGATTTGAACCCCCGGATGGCAGGACCAAAACCTGCTGCCTTACCGCTTGGCGACTGCCCATTATGAATATCTGGCGGAGAGGGAGGGATTCGAACCCTCGGTGAACTTTCGCCCACACACGCTTAGCAGGCGTGCACCTTAAGCCAGCTCGGTCACCTCTCCTCTTTCAGGGAACACACTATAAAATTGGCGGAGGATGAGGGATTCGAACCCCCATGGGCAGAACCCGGCGGTTTTCAAGACCGCTGCCTTACCAGTTAGGACTAATCCTCCAAAAGCAAGTTTTTTCCTTGAAATTGAAACTCCCTTTTTTGTCAATCACTTTCTTATCCGGCTCCCGCCGCCAGTTTGTGCTTGACAAATATCTGGCGGTTCCGAGCTTCGTGATTTGATAAGTTTATCTTCAGGAGCAATTATGCTGGTACCTGGTTCTATGATTTCATGTTACCGCGTCGAATCCTTGATCGGCGAGGGCGGAATGGGCTCTGTTTACAAGGGTTTCGATACAGAACTGAACCGTCATGTGGCCATCAAATCCCTCAATCCCGAGCTCACTTCCGACGCCAATTTTGTCCAGCGTTTTCGTCAGGAAGCGCAGATTCAGGCCCGGCTCATCCATCCGAATATCGTGAGTCTGTTCACCCTGCGGGAAGAATTTGGCTCCTACTACATGATCATGGAATACGCACCGGGGAAAACCCTGCGCGAGCTGATCAACACCATCGGCCCAGTCCCGGAAAAGCGGGCTCTGAACATCCTCTCCCAAATCCTGGAGGGCCTCAAGTTCGCCCACAACCATGGCATCATCCACCGCGACATCAAGCCTGCCAATATCATTGTGGATAAAGACGACAACGTGAAAATCCTGGATTTCGGCATCGCCCGCATCATGGGCGCCCAGGGGCTCACCCGCACCGGCCAGAATCTCGGCACTGTCTATTATATGAGCCCGGAGCAGGTGCGCGCCGACAAGGACATCGACGGGCGTTCGGATATCTTCAACCTCGGGGTCACCTTTTTTGAAATGCTCACCGGCCGTATTCCCTATAACACAGATACAGCCAGCGATTACACCATCATGGATGAGATCGTGAAGCGGCCCTTGGATGATCCCCGCAAATACTACGAACATATTTCCGAACACACCGTCACCGTGCTGAGGCTGATGGTGGAAAAAGAGCGCAGCCAGCGCTTTTCCAGCTGCGATGCGGTGTTGAACGCCATGCGGGGAATGGCCCTTCCCGCCCCGCAGCCCAATGCGGGAAAAGAGGCCTACGAATTTGAGTTCCAGCCCTCCGGCCCGCAGCAAAGTTATCAGCAGCAGCAGGCTATGCCCACCCCCAAAACCTATCTAACCGAGGCCATCCTGGTAACCATTTTCTGTTGCCTGCCTCTGGGGATACCGGCGCTCATCAACGCTTCCCAGGCCAACACAGCCGTAAAAATGGGCGATTATCAGGCTGCCCAGATCGCCGCCACCAAAGCCAAATCTTTTGTGAATCTCTCGTTCTGGCTTGGCATAGTGGTCGGCATTATTTCTTTTGTGGCCAATGTCGCCGCCGGCTGAGCCCATCCCAATGTCCAAAACCCTCGCCGGCAGGAAATCCATCCTTTTGACTCCCCAA
Source organism: uncultured bacterium (assembly GCA_964292625.1). Taxonomy (GTDB): domain Bacteria; phylum Cloacimonadota; class Cloacimonadia; order Cloacimonadales; family Cloacimonadaceae; genus Syntrophosphaera. The sequence continues at coordinate 1,492 of CAXYWN010000210.1, read as the reverse complement.
AAGTGGAGTGTGGATTTCACCAACCGCTTCGTGGTCCTCGGCCTTTTTCTGGCCATGCTGGCGGCGCTGTCATGCATCGATCCGGCCGGCAGCAAACATATTCCGCGCTGTCCCTTTTATGTCCTCACCGGGCTCAAATGTCCGGGCTGCGGTTCGCTCAGAGCCGTCCATGCCATTCTGCACGGGGATCTGGCGCAAGCATGGCGGTTCAATGCTCTGGCCGTGATACTGCTGCCCCCGGTCTTGGCAGGCCTCATCTACAATGCAGCTCGGAACAGCGATCCGGTTGTGGCGCTCAGGTCCCCTTGGCTGGGTTGGCTCGTGACGGGCGCCGTGCTTCTGTGGTGGATCTCAAGAAATATCTTTTTGTGGTGAAATATGAATTTTGAACTTAACGACTGCCTGATTCGTCAGGCCATAGCTTCCGATAGAGAAGATCTGATCCGCATCGCGCGCGGAATTTGGGGCGGAACCGATTATCTGCCGCTGGTGATGGACCGCTGGATTTCCGAGCCCTGGTTTTTGGTCTGCGAATACCGCGGCCGCGTGATCGCATGTATCAAGCTTTCCCTGTTTCCAGACCAGGTGCTCTGGTTTGAAGGCCTGCGCGTGCAAAAGCGTTACCAAAACCGGGGTATCGCCACCCTGCTGAACCGGCATGCCTTTGCCCTGGTGGAAAAGCTCCGCCGTGACGGCAAGGTGCGCTCCTTCGAGTTTGCCACCTACTATCTGAATTCGGAAAGCCTGCACCTGACGCAGAAACTGGGCTTCAAAACCGTGGAAACTTTTTGGGTCTTGGATAAACGTGGCATCAAGGCCACCCAAAAGCCTCACATCCTGCCAAAAGTGGACATGAAATTCTTCCGCCACTACCAAAAGTATATCCCTTGCGCGTGGCAGAGCGTGCATCATTGCCCGGATGCCCTGCCTTTTCTCCAAAGCCACGGCAAACTGTTCCAGACCAAGCGCGCCACCTATTATCTGGGCGGTTCCCACCAGCCTGTGATCACCCTCCTGGAAGCTCCCGGCCCCTATATGCATGAAGAGCTGCCCTATTTCCAACACTTCTTCGGCAGCCGCAAAAGCTACGGAATCATCGTTCCGCCGGCGTTCAGGGATTCACTGCCGCTGCTGCTTGAACTCGGCTTCAATTTCTGGGAGAAAGAGCAGGTGGAAAACATGCTCGTGCTGAGGATGTAACCGGTCTTATACCGCGCGGGGATGTCGCTTTTCACGGCGACAGAACGATAGCGAGGGTGCGCCCTTAGCGCAGCGAATCAAGCCCCTCGTATGAAAACAGTGCGTTTATACTTTGTATTTCCCCACCCCTCCCAGAAAAAACCGCTAGTTTTTTTCATGGGAGGGGTGGGGTCTCTTAGATGGGTGAATATACCTTCTAACGAGGGATTCCGAAACGGCTTACTGAGGGTACTGATAATGTATTGTAAAAAGAACTGGATTCCAGCCTGCGCTGGAATGACTGGGTGCTTAG
>CAXYWN010000209.1:0-3436 GCA_964292625.1 uncultured bacterium | reverse complement strand
AGCACGGGGGGGGGGGGGGTGGCCTCCCGGCGCCCGTGTTAGGCAATGAAATACCCCCCGCCGGCAATTTCCGGGATTACCCCCAGGGGCAGTTCATTGTAGCTGCCGATCATGTAATCGTAGTAATTGGTGATGATGGCGGTGGGTAGTTTGGTGAACGTGTAGCTGGGCATTTCCCTCTGGGTGGGCATCCGGTATCCCTGCGGGCTTGGCAGGGGCTTTGGTTGCGGGCCGGGGGCCATGGTCTCCGCCAACGCGAGGGCTGGCAAGAGCGCCAGTACCAGGATGGACAAATAAATACGTTTCATAGTGAACTCCATTTCTTTTTATTGGTTTTTTCACTCCCGGACCTTATTCCGGAATCTTGGGTATCGGGTATTATTCTCATCCCGATAAACGAAAAATGCGATTTTATCAGATTTGTCAGCTTCACATGCCGTGCACATGAGTTACAAAAAACTACCTTATGAAACTTGTGAATAGTTGTCAAGCAGAAAAATGGTATTGCCGCCGTCTTTGTCCTGAAGACAAAAACCCGGGTGAGAAAAACACCCGGGTATGGCTTTTATTTATCGTTGAGCGGGCTTACTTAAGCAGCATCATTTTACGGCTTTCGCTGTGGCCAGCGGTGGTCAGACGATAGAAGTAGATTCCGCTGGAGACGCCGTTTCCGCCATTGTCGGTGCCGTTCCAGACGTAGCTGTGGCGGCCGAACTCGTGGTTGCCGCCGGCCAGGGTTTTAACAAGCTGGCCTTTGACGTTGTAAACTTCAAGCATGGCAGTGCCGGGCTGGGGCATGTCGAAGCTGATCGTGGTTTCGGGATTGAAGGGGTTGGGATAATTTTGCCTGAGCAGGTTCGCCACGGGGGTCAAGATAGGATCGTCGTTTGCGACGATGGGGAAGACAATCTCAAGCTCCATGAACATCACTTCGCCGCCGTCAGGAGTGGGGTGATAAGGAGGCGAGTTGACATTCGAGCCCCAGGTGAAATCGTTGAAGAACATGACCCCAATTTTGCCGACCATGCTTCCACCCTGCATTCCGGTATAGATCACTTTGTCTGCGGGATAGACATACATCGGCTTGATGCCGGCCATTTGAGGAGTCTCCACGTTGTTCAGGACGATGGGTTCGCTCCAAGTGTTGCCGTTATCTGCAGAGGCAGCGATCATAATCTCCGGAGTTTGGGAAAAAGCGGCATAATCCGCGTCTGAATAGAAGTTGTACATGCGGGCGCGCTCGGAATCCTGCCACACACAGACCATCATTCCATGATCGTTGGGTTCGGATACTTTGATTCCGTTGTAATGGAACATCATCAGGTCGGAGTGGGCGGCCTGGTCCCAATGTGAGAAAGGCCAGCCGGTCACCATCTGGGGGGAGTAGCCGGAAGCAGCGTCTCCGTTGTAGGCATCCACTTCGCCCCAGGGCGCTTCGAGGTCCCAGGGGGTGAAGGTGGCGTTGAAGGTATCTTGAGGATCCTGCTGGGGATAGACGTCCTGAATTTCAAATTCGTGGCTGTTGATGTCGAAGACAAATTCTTTCACGAACTGGAGGGCGGGATAATAGTAACGATTGTAGGTCCGCAATCCCCAAAGGCTGGGAACGTGGAGCTTTCCGTTTGGACCGATTGTCGCGTTTATATGGCCGGTATTGATAACGCCCCAATACATTTCTCCGTTATCACCGTAAGGTATGTCTCCGGAGTCAGGGTCGGGATAGTAGCCTGTGGTATCGCTGGGAGCGCCGTTAGGATTGATGGTGGGGATGTTTCCGTAAGAGCTGTAATGGGTCCAGGTGCCCTGACCGTAATTGGTGCAGACAAAGACATCCAGGTCACCTTCGTCCAGATAATTGTCGTCGGGGTCGTAGGCAACGTGGTGTCCAGCCCAATAGAGGTTTCCAGAATTATCGACGGCCAAAGTGCCGGCCGGACGGCGGAAGTTGTCTGGGTCGTGATTCCAGGCGTCCTGCTGAGGTATGCTGGTGTGGCTCCAGTTCAGGGCCGTACCCATTTCGATGTCGTCGCCATCGAAGTCGGCAAAGGCAATATACATGTTTTCGCTGGGACTGTCGTTGAGGGTGTGGGAAACATAGTTGCGACCTCCAACATACACGCGGCGCTTTCCAGCCACGGGGGAGGGCCCCATGACCATGCAAGGCCAGATGAATTCATTGTCTGAGCTGGGGTCGGCATTGGGCGGGTCGATGATGATGGGGGCATCGGCAACCAGCGTGATATCGTTGAAGAGGCCGGAAATGCCAGAAATGAAGGCATCGGAAGTGAACTGGATTTCATTTTCGGCGTCACTGTCCGCGTTGGCGTGCCAGGCATACATGGGCTTGCCGGAGACAGGGTCAACAGCAATAGCCGGGAAGCCTTCGTGGTTCTGGACGCTGGTGATCTCGTTATTGTTGATCACCTCGCAGTTTGGGTTAAGATAGGCGTAAAACACGCGGCGGGTGGAGGTGGCCTGGCGGCGTCCGTGATAGGTCATAAAATATCCGCCGCCGGCAATTTCCGGAATCACCGCCAGAGGCAGTTCGTTGTAGCTGCCGATCATGTAATCGTAGTAATTGGTGATAATGGCGGTGGGAAGTTTGGTGAACGTGTAACTGGGCACGTCTCTCGTGGTGGGCATCCGGTGTCCCTGCGGGCTGGGCAGGGGTTTTGGTTGGGGGCCCGGGCCCATGGTCTCCGCCAGCGCGAGGGCTGGCAAAAGTGCCAGGACCAGGATGAACAAACAAATGCGTTTCATAGTGAACTCCATAGCTTATTTATTGGTTTTTCACTCCCGGACCTTGCTCCGGAATCTTGGTTAGCGGGCATTATTCTCATCCCGATAAACGAAACACGCAATCTTGTCGGCTTTGTTTTCATCACGTGTCTGACTCGTGAATTACAATAAAACTAGCTTATGAAACACGTGAATAATTGTCAAGCATAAAATTGGGACTCTCACACGAATCAGGTGGATAAGTATCCGCCGACAACCCCTTTGGTTACTTTCGACAACCCCTTTGGAAATAATCACAAAACTCCCCAAACATTTCCAAACCGCTTGTCGGAATGACTACTAAATGGAAATCTATGTGGTCCTGATGCGCTTAACACCTCGCGCAACTGCCCTGGCAAGTTCGCGCCCGTCGCACACAAGAACTACATTTTGTGGCATTGCTTGGCTGGCTGGCAAGCCGTGCGTGCGCCCTCCCTCAGAATATGATCCACCGCGTCCTTCATTACTCACGACTGCGCTTGTCGGGTTCATAACGCTACGGTTCAAACGATAGTTAAAAGCCGCCATTGCTGCTCTCATGCTATCCTGATTACCAAAATTGAGCGCATCCAGGAGCGGCAAGCCCAGTTCCCGCACCCGCCGAGCCGACATGATGTATTCGTTATCCGAAACAGCGATCAGATTGGAATCGCTGGTG
>CAXYWN010000208.1:0-3529 GCA_964292625.1 uncultured bacterium | reverse complement strand
CCGAGGAACTCTCGGAGTTCCTGGCAGACCGGAAGATCCGGACCCGCTACCTTCACTCCGAGATCCAGACGCTGGAGAGGAGCGAGATCATCCGCGAGCTCCGGCTCGGGAAGTTCGATGTGCTGGTCGGGATCAACCTGTTACGTGAAGGTCTTGACATCCCCGAGGTCGGTTTCATCGCGATCCTTGACGCGGACAAGGAAGGATTCCTCCGCGACACCAAGAGCCTGATCCAGATCATCGGCCGGGCGGCCCGGAACGTGAACGCGAAGGTCGTCCTGTACGCGGACACCATGACCGACTCGATGAAGCGGGCGATTGCCGAGACAAAACGCCGACGCGAACTGCAGGTTGCGTTCAACAAGAAACACCGAGGCGCTCATCAACAGCAACGCCATCAAAATCACCACCGCCTATTATTACATCAAATCCGGCCGGTGCATCCACAAAAAGAGCAACGACCAGCTCCTCCTGGGCAAAGAGATTACCCCGCTGGACATCAGCGCCGAGCAGGAACTGAACCTCAGGCAGATCTACCGCACCGTGAACAACCGCGAAGTCTATGGCGGAGGCGGGATCACCCCCGATATCGAAGTTGACGGAGATCTGATGACCAATTTTGCCATGGAGCTACGCCGCCATAACAGCTTCTTCAATTTCGCTGTGGACTACATGGTGGAGAAAGACCACGTGCTCCGCAAGGATATCGTGGTTGACGACCAACTGCGCGACCGCTTTCTCAATTACGCATCGGCCAACGACATCAAATACACCCAGGCCGACGTGGACAGCACGGACGGCTATCTGCGCACGATGATCAAAAGCGAATTGCTGCGCGCCGTTTATGGCGACCTCGAAGCCTACAAGACCACGATCAAGCTCGACAAGCAGTATCAGCAGGCCGTGGCTCTGCTCTCCAGATTCAAGACGATGGAAGAACTCTTCGCCTACGCCACCGCGCAAAACAAAAACTAATGCAGGATTCGGCCTCCGGGCCGGTATTAACTATAGAGACACATAGAGTGAGACTCAAACCGGGATGGCCCCGACAAGCGGAAAAAGCATCAAGCTGCCTTTCCCTGCCAGAGTCATCCCCTCTCAGCAAATCTATTCTTTACACTTAAGGAGTTCAGACCCATGAAACACCTGATTATAATTGTCGCCCTTCTGGCCTTCAGCCTCTGCGCCTATGGCCACGCAGCCAGCGATTTGAAGGCTTCCTACAAATCTGCCGACCAGACACTGGAACTTAGCTTTGACCACAGCGTCAAAGACCCTCTGACCCACTATATCCAAAGCATTGAAATCCGCCTCAACGGCACCATGATCATTTCCCAGGTGGCCACCGGTCAGGATACAGCCTCCGGCGGGCAATACATCTACAAGATTCCAAACCTGAAAAAGAACGACAAGATCGATATCAACCTCGTCTGCAATAAGGGCGGCAAGAAATCCGCTTCGATGGTTTTGAAATAAGCAGTTCCCATCCCAATCCATCTCCTAATTCATCCGAGGGCGGCCTCCCAGCTGCCCTTTTTAGTTAGGCTCACTTTCAAACCAAGTGGGCAAGTCTGCCTGAATATCACAAATCTTGTCCCGCCCTTGAGCCTGGGCCACTCGCCTCTGGAAAGGTTCCCGCACAGTACCCCATTCTGCCGCGGGAAGTCCAAGGGAAGCCGATTAGATGCGGATAAGCTGTAAGCAAGGTATGAATTAGGCTGGTTCTTTCCTCTTATCCGCTCGGTTCGAAAGAGATTTTTTTGCCTAATCCTTTGGCCTGGAAATCACCCCAATATCCAGAAATGCAACGGATTGTTGGGATAAAAAGGAGGTGTTTTGGCGTTGTGGCGGTGGAGGAAGATCAGACCCTTAGCCTACACGGACCCGGAATATTAGGCAGGAAAACACCTGCATACCATTCCGGGACGCGGCATCAGTCCATGCCGATGATCAAGCGCAGTTTCGCGATTTTTTTGGCGGCGAGTTCCCTGGCTTTGGCAGAGCCGACTTCCAGGATATGGGTAATCTTTTCCGGCTCGGCTATCAACCCTGTGTAACGTTCGCGCAGCGGGGCCAGATGGGCGTTCATCACTTCGAAAAGTTCCTGTTTGGCGTGACCCCAGCCCATTCCTCCGGCCAGATAGCGCTGGCGTAGGTTTTCCACCTGCTCCGCAGTGGCGAAATTGCGATACAGAGAAAAGATGGTGCAAGTTGTCGGGTCTTTGGGCTCATCCACTTCCTGGGAGTTGGTTACGATGCGCATCACCAGTTTGCGCAGTTCCTTTTCAGGGGCGAACATCGGGATGGTGTTGCCGTAACTTTTGGACATCTTGCGTCCATCCAGGCCAACCAGGGTTTTGCTGTGTTCGGCGGCCAGCGGCTGGGGCAGCCGGAAACATTCGCGACTATAGGTGTAATTGAAGCTCTGGGCTATGTCCACCGCCATTTCCACATGCTGAAACTGGTCGTTGCCCACGGGCACGAGATCGGTGTCAAAGAGCAGAATATCCGCTGCCATCAGCACAGGATAGGTGTACAGCCCCATGTTGACTCCGTCGTCCGGATCGCGGCCGCTTTCGGCATTGCTCTGCAGCATGGCCTTGTAGGCGTGGGCGCGGTTCATCAGGCCCTTGGGAGTGAAGGCCAGCAGCATCGCCAGCAGTTCAAAAGTCTGGGGGACAAGGGATTGTTTATAGAAAAGGACCTTGTCCGGATCGAGCCCCGAGGCCAGCCAGGCGGCGGCGATCTCCAGAGTCATGGCGCGGATAGCGGCGGGATCCTTGCATGAATTGAGCGCGTGATAATCCGCTATGAAATAGCGTGCTTCGCAGGTTTCGGCAAGTTTCAGGGCTGGCTTGATGGCGCCCAGATAGTTGCCTATGTGCGGGATCCCGGTGGGCTTGATGCCCGTGAGGGCTATTTTCATTGATCTTTCTCCTCGCTGGTGATGGTGGCAAACAGATCGGCATCCACCGCGTTAATCACATCCGCGCGGATAATTTGGCCGGGGTGCAGGCCAGATCCTTCGATGAAGGTGAATCCGTCCACCTCCGGAGCTTGAAACCAAGCCCGTCCGACCCAGGCGTTCTCTTCATTTTCATCTTCGGTGTCTTCGATGATCACTTCCACACTTTTCCCCACATAGCTCTCCAGCATCTTTTCCCGGCGTTGGGTCTGCAAAGTCAAAAGGACGTTCCTCCTCCTGGCAGCGGTCCTGCGCGATATCTGTCCCTCAAGGTCGAAGGCCGGAGTGCCGAATTCGCGGGAATAGCTGAACACACCCAGATGCAGGAAGGGTATTTTGGCCACAAAGTCTTTCAGGGCAAGGGCTTCTGCTCTGGTTTCGCTGGGAAAGCCGCTGATGATGGTGGTTCTCAGAACGGCGTGCGGGATTTCCCGCAAGATGGTCGTGAAGAGCTCTTCCAGCTCCCTACGCCCCTTTTTGCGGTTCATAGCCCGGAGCAAGCGGTCTTCGCTGTGCTGGATGGGTATCTCGAAATAGGGCAGGAGTTTGGGATGCTTTTTCCAG
>CAXYWN010000207.1:0-3534 GCA_964292625.1 uncultured bacterium | reverse complement strand
CAGGAAGCGCTGTCCTTCCCCACGGCAGTTTCCTGGGCGGACGCAGAGCGCGACCTCTCCGCCTGGCTTTCCAACGATATGCAGCATAACGCCATTGAGACGCTATACCGGCTGATGTCGCTGGTGAAACAAAAAGGCGACGAGCAGCTGCTGGAGATAGCCCGCAAGCTGAGTACATCCGACCACTTTTACTATATGTGCACCAAGTATTTCACCGATGGAGACGTGCATAAATATTTCTCGCCCTACGATTCTCCCGATCAGGCCTACATATACTATATGAACGCGATGGCGGACCTCGAAGAAAGGTTGCTCTAAGGCAAGGTTTATGAAAGGGAAAATAATAATCCTCGAAGACGACCTGATCCTGGCCAATCAGATCGGCAAAGTGCTCCAGGCAAACGATTATTCGGTGATGCATTCCACGAATTCGGATTCCTTTTTCGAGGAACTTCGGGGATATATGCCGGACGTGATCCTGCTGGATGTTTTCCTGGTGGGCAGCCGTCTGAACGGAATCCAGGTGCTAAAGTATCTGAAAGACAATCTCGATTTCAACTACAAGGTGATCGTGATCTCCGGTGAGGTGACCAACGAGCAAGTGCGGGAAATCCGTGGCATCGGAGCCTATCACTTCATCGAAAAGGGCTCCAATTTCAGCATCAATCAGCTTTTGCTGCATATCGAGAACGCCATCACCCTCAAGCGCCAGGAAGAGCAGAATCTGGACCTGCAGATAGAATATCTTAACCTGAAAAAGCAGTTCACCCGCACCTTCCCCTTCATCGGCGAAAGCGAGGCTATCAACAGAGTTCGCAGCCAACTGATGAAATTTGCGGAGGTGGACGAAGATATCCTGATCCTGGGCGAAAACGGCACCGGCAAAGAGGTCGCGGCGAACTATTACTACGTCAATTCCAAACGCTTCGGCATGCCCTTCCACACCATTCTATGCAGTTCTCTCAACGAATCCCTGATCGAGCGGGAACTTTTTGGTCAGGAGCGGGGAACGGATGGAAGCCAGGACCGCGGCACCTTGGGGCTGTTTGAAAGATGTTCGGAAGGGATCCTTTTTTTGGACGAGGTGGCCAATCTGAGCACCAAGTCACAATCCAAAATCCTGCGCGCCGTAGATAACAAGGAAATCCAAGTGGTGGGAGGTGCCGTCAAACAGGTCAACACCCGCCTGATCTACACTTCCAATGCCGATCTGAAAACTTTGGGCGATTCAGCCCATGTCCGTCGCGATTTCTATTACCGCATCGAAGGAAACGTGATCCACATTCCGCCGCTGCGCGAACGCGACGATGATATACTGCTTTTGATGAGTTATTTCATCACCAGCTATGCCAACAGCTACCACCTGAGCGAACAGCTTGACCTCAAATCGCTAAAAACAGAGCTTCTGACCTATAAATGGCCGGGAAACGTGCGCGAACTGAAGAATTTTTGCCGGTACGTGAGCATCAACGAACGCGAGATCAGCAACAAAACGATCCTCAAACATCTGCACAACAAGATGGTCCAGGCCCCCGTAAAGGGTGTCATCGGTATGGAGCGCTATTTCCAGATCAATAAAATCAAAACCAGCACGGCAGCATTTGAGCGGGATTACATCCTGCATTTCCTGAAAGCGAACGATTGGAACGTGAGCAAAACCGCAAAACTTATCGGTCTTGAACGCACCACCCTCTATAAAAAAATCAAGCAACTGGGCTTAGCGACACTGTTGGAAAACCACTAAGCATGAAAAACAACCTGGGCTTGAAGATCGTCGCACTGCTGATGGCAGTTTTCATCTGGCTTCAGATCACCCTGGTCTCCCAGCATCAGAGTAAAATTGGGCTTAACCTCAAATTGGTGAATGCCGCCGGACCCGACTCTCTGCGCACGCCGCCTGGGAAAATCCCCATTACCGTGAATGGCCGCGGGCTGGATGTAATGCGGTTGAAGATGTCCAAAGCCTACATTCAGATGGAAGCTGCGGATTACTGGGCGGGAAACTCGTCGGACTTCATCGCCATGGGAATACCGGAAAACCTGAATGTGAAATTGTTGGGCATAGCCCCTCCAACCCTGGCAGAACAGATCAAGGCACGCGAGCAAACCCCGACAAATGATGAACCTGCCCCAGGCGTCGAAACCAAACCCGTCGAATCCGGAATCGAAAGCAAGCCGGCCAAAGATAGGTCTGACCCCAGCGAACAGATCCAAACCCGCGTATTGACGGACCTGCCCATCGTTGCTCCGCCCGGAAGGACTACCTTTCCCGCCAAAGCCACACTGATGGTGCGGGGCAAATCGTCCTTGCTGGAAAAACTACCCGCAGGGGTCCGCATTTCTGCCTTGGTTCAGTCCGATTTTCGCGGTCAGTTAAGCCTGAAAGCAGAACTGCCGGAGGGCGTCACCCTGATTGATATCACACCCAAACAGGTCCGCGCCTCTCGATGAAACGCATCCTGGCCTTCGAATCATCCTGCGACGACACCTCCGTGGCTATTGTCGGCTCCGATTATGAGGTGATCTGCAATCTTGTCTCCACCCAGACCGACCATGCTGAATTCGGCGGCGTGTTGCCGGAATTGGCTTCCAGATTGCATCTGCAGAATATACTCCACCTCACTGAGGCCGCGTTGAGCCAGAGCGGGCTCGGGCGGGAAGACATCTCCGCGCTGGCGGTGTCCATCAATCCCGGCTTGATCGGGTCGCTGATCGTGGGGCTGTCCTTCGCCAAAAGCCTTGCCTGGAGCTGGGGAAAACCGCTGATCACGGTCAATCATATGCTTTCCCATATTTTTGCCAACTTCATAGATCATCCCGATATCCGCCTTCCTTTTCTGGCCCTGGTGGTTTCCGGCGGCCATACAGAACTGGTGCATTTTTATGACCGCACGAACTTCGAGGTGGTGGGCAAGACCCTGGATGATGCTGCCGGCGAGACTTTCGACAAAACCGCAAAGCTGCTGGGAATGGGTTTCCCCGGAGGCCCGGCCCTGGACAGCGCCGCCCGGAGTGGCGATCCAGCCTTTCATCTTTTTCCCAGGGCCCTGAAACGAAAGGATGATCTGAACTTCAGTTACAGCGGTCTAAAAACTTCAGTCCTTGAATATTTGGCCCGGCAGGACAAGGATTTTGTGAGCGCACATCTGAACGACCTTGCCGCCTCGATTCAGCAGGCGATAATCGACCCTTTGATCGATAAAACCCTGAGATACGCACGCCTGAAGAGCGTGAGGACAGTGCTCCTGGCCGGAGGAGTGGCCGCCAACAGTGCTTTGAGAAAACAGCTCAACGAACGTGCCGCAGCCCTCGGCATCAAGGTTTATTGCCCCTCTCTGACGCTCTGCGTGGACAATGCCGCCATGGTCGGCGCTGCCGCCATTCCCAAACTGATGGCCGGCCAGTTCGCGCCTCTGGACGTTAACGCCTTTTCCGCCAAAGGAACCAAGTCCCTCTGACTTTGGTTAAAGCCCAAACATGCGAATCGCCCTCTCCCCCGCCTGCAAGCTCCCTATTGATTCAAGCTATTTTGAT
>CAXYWN010000206.1:0-3590 GCA_964292625.1 uncultured bacterium | reverse complement strand
CTCGCGCGCGATCTCGTTTGAAGACCACCCTTGATCCAGCAATTTCTGCACCATCCGGCGCCGCGTTTCAGGATCCAGAAGCAAAGTCCTGCCTTCGGCCGGAGATGCGGAGCTTTTATTCACAGGAATGTCAGCCACTTGTTTCGGGCCCTTGAAAAATTTCAGGATTACCACCAGGATCAGCAAAGCCGCCGCCGCCAAGATCATATAGAGCGGCAGATTGCTTTTATTTTTCGTCTCTGGGTTTGTCTCCGAAGTGGCAGGTGAGGGTGCGGATTCCATTTCGGCCGGGATTTCCGGGCTTGATTGTTCAGGTGGATTTGTCTCTTCCACCCTCGGCATTGGCTGTTCAGGCTGCTGGTTGGTTGCGGGGGGAAGCTGTTTCGTTGGAGGTTTAGAGACTAACGGTGCGGGGCGGGATGTCTGTGGAGCAGGCATAGCCGGACGTCGGCTGACAAATTCGGGTTGGCCTGCCTTTTTGGGCATAGCCTCCGGTGGAATAACCGTTTTGGGCGCTTTTGGGGGACTCTGAACGGTCTTGGGCGTTGCATGTGCTGCCGGAGCGGTTTTGATGGAGACAGTGATGCGTTGCTTGCCCGAACTGGCTTGGTGGGAGATATCGTAGTCGCCCATGGTCTTGATGTCGATGATGGCGTTGCCGCCTTCCATCCGGGCGGATACAACGTCTATCACTTCGCTGAGGCGGGGGTATTGTGGATTGTCCCCCAAGGATTTAACATCCTTGATGGTCAAACGTATGCCGTTGCCTCCGGGCAGTTTTTCCACGTTGTAGCCAGCGGGATCGCTGAGTTCGATGCTCACTGTATTGGAAGTTTTGGACGTATCGGTGGAACGGACCGATTTAATCCCTGTGGCCGCGCAAAGCAGCCAGGCACTCATGGCCACCATCAGTATCAATGCTTTTTTCAACTTTCCTTCCCACAGACGTATCTGGAAACCGCCTGTTCAGTATATTTTTATGTTTAATCTATTGGTATGATTCTTTCCACCATGGCCTGGATGGTGAAGGCGATCCGCAGGATACCATTGAGGTATTGCACCTTGGGATTTTCCTTATCCAGGCTGAGATCGGGGAAAAAGATGCGGCGGTCAAACCTGCCAGTGTCAATTTCCATGCTGTAATAGGTGGTCAGGCTGGTTTCGTTGTGCAGCTCCCGCACTCCGCTGATGCGCAGGTACTCGCTGCTGGCTGAGATGCTGATTTCGTCTTTGTTCACCCCGGCCAGTTCCACCAGGATCACCCACTGCGTGTCGGTCTGATAGACATCGCACTTGGGATGCCAATAATCGTCGATCGCGTCTTCGATGGCCAGCGGACTGTGCGTTAGCGAAGAAACCTCGCCCAGGATCTTCAGCATTTCGCGGCGGATGCCGTTGAGGTTAGATAATATATTGTCCTGCATCTTAGATCCCCTTAAACGTTTCTAGATTAGTATTCGGTCCTTTCGGTGAAGGAGAGAATCACCTGCTTGTCCGGCTGCACAGGGATCTCGAAAGTGACCTTTTTATTGGTGTCAATATTGTATTTGTAGTTGTCCTGAACCGAGATGATGCGGGAGTTTCCGCCCAACTGATGCACCACAGTGATCGTTTTGGCATTGGCTGAATTGTTGCGCAGGGTGATCTGGATGGTGCGTTCACTCACGGTTTTTCCCAGATCCCTCTGGTCCCGCACCAGAGTCGAGGCTACCAGATCGAAGGCCGTTCCGGTGGTGATTCTCACCTCTTCGTTTTTGCTGGTGTGCTTGATGCTATCTTCACCGATGAATTCTGAATTTCCGTCGCTGTCTTTCTTATAGACCTTGATGGTGCCTTTGGGCAGGGGTTTGCCGATGCCGTTTGCTTCGGTGTTCTTAAACTTGATCACGCTGTTCACGCCGCCGCCCCAGCTGCTGTATTCATAAACCTGGCTTGCGTTAACGTTCATCGGAGGATACATTTCCAGCTGCTTGGTCTGGCTATTGGCAAAGGACACTTTCTGGTCGAGGGTGTACATGTGGAAATCGTGGAAAGCCTTTTCATCAAAGCTGGGCGCGCCACTGCTGGTGCCCATCATTGCATCTGCCATTTCCTTTCGGCCGTTGTAATACCCGTAATCATTGTAAACCCGGTTCACTTTGCCGGCGATGAGTTTGAGGGTCACGTCGTCAAAGGCTTTGCCGCTCTGGTTGGTGATGGTCACCCAGGAGTTAAGGGCCAAATTCTTTTCGTCCCAGACGCAGTTGTAAGTAACATTCCAGCTTAAGCCGCCGGTCAGATAGGTCAGCTGCAGAGGATGTTTCCCCGCCTTGTTTGCGATCAGGCTCCAGTGCAGGGTCGGCTTGGTGTAAAAATTGGAGGGAAGTTCAGCCAGTTTGATGATCTGGGTTTCGCTGTCCGATACCACAAAGAGCCTGTCACTGCCTTTTTCCAGCACTCCAAAGCTGCTTCCGTCATAGAATTTAAGGGTGCCGATCACCCGCTCATCGTCCTTGGTGAGCAGTTCCACTTCGCGCTCGATGTATTTGGCGATGATCTGGGATTTGCCGGCCAGGTCGTATTCGTAATTCTGTTCGGCCACCCGCACGCCACCGCCCAGGGAATGCACGATCACCGAGGGAGCGTCAATCCGGGAGGTGATATTGTCAAAATTGTAGTCCTGACGGCCAGCCTGGAGTTCCAACTCAAAATTGCTGCGGACCAGGGAAAGATCGTCATTGTAGATGGTGATCCAGTCTTCAGCGCAGGCAAAGGCTGCCATCAGAACCAGGATCAGGGTAAAGATAATTTTTCTTAACACTGTAACCTCCTATGGGTATCAGTATATTTTAGCTTTCATAGATATTATACTCTCAAACCAGTGAAAATCCCTAAACTTTTTGGTCAAGGATTATGTGAGCCATGAGATTTAGTTTGACAGAAATACCTTCCAGTTTGGGATTGAAACATGGAAAACATCAAACGCAAGGTGACCCGGCAGATCCAATTGGGCAATGTCCTGATCGGTGGCGGAGCGCCTATTTCGGTTCAAAGTATGCTTAGCGTACCCACACGCGATGTGGATGCCTCGTTGGCCCAAATCACCGCCCTGGAAAGGGCCGGATGTGAGATTATTCGCTTTGCGGTCACCGGTAACGAAGACATTCAGGCGATAAAAACTTTGCAAAGCCGCGCCTCGGTTCCCTTGGTGGCGGATATCCATTTCGATTATAAACTGGCCCTGCAAGCTTTGGAAGCAGGAATCGACGGACTGCGCATCAATCCTGGCAACATCGGCTCCCGCGACAAGGTCGAAGCTGTTGTCAAAGCCGCTTCCGAACGCGGTGTGTCAATTCGCATCGGCGTAAACAGCGGTTCCCTGCCCAAGGACTTGGTCGCCAAATATGGCGTGAGCGCCCTGACTATGGTGGAAGCGGCTTTGGAGCATGTTCGCATCCTCGAGGATCTGAATTTCAGCGCCATCAAGATTTCCGTGAAGGCTTCGCACTTACCTCTGATGCTTGCCAGCTACCGGGCGCTGAGCGCCAGAGTCGATTATCCGCTGCATCTTGGCATCACGGAATCCGGAACTCTGCTCGCCGGTAGCGTAA
>CAXYWN010000205.1:0-3604 GCA_964292625.1 uncultured bacterium | reverse complement strand
TTTTCCAGAGCTCCAGCCAGCAGATTTCGAAGTGGTCGGGATGCATATACATCACCCGGACCCAGCGGTACTGTGGCAGGGCGACCAGCTTTTCCAGAAGTTCCGGCAAAGCCTTGCGTCCATAGATGTCCATCCCGTAATTCGCTGTGTCTTGGGCGATTACCACCAGTTCCTGGCAGCCATCCCCCAAATCCCCGGCCAAAGCTTCCGCTTCGCGCAGCAGATCTTCGATGGGAACGCTGCACATGGTCCCGCGGATGGAGGGAATGGCGCAGTAGGTACAATTGTTCGAACAGCCGTCGCTGATTCGCAGATAGCGGTAACTGGCGGCATAGAGCGGAAATCTGGGACGTTCGGGAGACGGTTCCAGCTCCAGCCAGCGTTCCAGCGCGGAGAAATCCTTCAGACCAATCCAGGCGTCCACTTCCGGAAACAATTCCTGAAAATCCGACAATCCCCGGTTCATCAGGCATCCTGTCACCAACAGCTTTTCGAACTGCCCTTCCTGCTTGAGGGCGGCCAGTTCGCTCAGCACGAGGTCCAGCTCCCGGAAGGAGTCCTCCAAAAAAGAGCATGTGTTCAGCAGCACGAGGTCCGCCTCTTCGGGGTACTCCGCGCTTTCGAGGCCTGCCCGTTGGAGTATGGCAGCGAAGACTTCGCTATCCACCAAATTCTTGGCGCAGCCCAGGCTTTCGATGAAATATTTGTTCATGAGAGGGGATGGATGAACAGTCCCGAACGTAGTTTAGGCTCAAACCAGGTGGATTTGGGCGGCATTACTTCACCGGCGTCGGCGATGCTCAGCAGCTCGTCCATCGAGGTTGGATACATGGCGAAGGCCACTTTTTCCCGGTCGCTGTCCACCCGGCGCACCAGTTCATCCAGACCGCGGATACCGCCAACGAAGTCTATGCGTTCGTCCCGGCGGGGGTCACCGATGTTCAGGAGAGGGTGCAGCAGGTTGTTTTGGAGGATGGAAACGTCCAGCGAAGCCACTGGATTGGAGGCGTCCCAACTGCCTTGGCGCGGCACCAAACGGTACCAGGTATGGGCCAAATACATGCCAATCTCGTGGGTTTTGGCAGGATGGAAATTGCCGGGTCCGGGCATGGGAGTGACCTCGAATTTTTGCCCCACTGCCTGCAAAAAGGCATCGAGGTTATGGTTGTTAAGGTCTTTCACCACACGGTTGTAATCAAATATTTTGAGCTGGTTGTCGGGGAAGATCACGGCCATGAAGAAATTGAACTCTTCTTCGCCATTATAGTCCGGATGCTGTTCCCGACGCAGGAGTCCGACCTTGGCAGCGGAGGCAGTGCGGTGATGTCCGTCGGCCACATAGAGGCATTCCATTTCCGCGAAGGCATGCTGGATGGCAGCGATGTCTTTCGGATCGTCCATCAGCCAAAAGGCATGGCCGATCCCGTCGTCTGAAACAAAGTCATAAACTGGCGGCTTGGCTTTTTTAACACGTTCCACCACAGAATCGATGGCATCCGTGTGGCGATAGGTGAAAAAGACCGGCGAGGCGTGGGCGTCGCAGGTGTCAACGTGTTTGATGCGGTCGGCTTCCTTGTCCGCACGGGTGAATTCGTGTTTTTTGATCTTGCCTTCCATATATTCATCCACGGAGTTGAGCCCCACCAGCCCGTTCTGTTCGCGGCCGTCCATAGTCTGGCGATAGATGTAGAACATTGGTTTATCGTCCTGTTTCATCAGGCCCTGGCGGCTGTAGTTATCCAGGTTTTCCCGGGCTTTGGCATAAACGCTGGGATCGTAGAGGTCAGTTCCCGCGGGAAGATCGACCTCCGGTTTTTCCACGTGGATGTAGCTGAGAGGATGTTTTTTGACTTCGAGACGGGCTTCGTCGGAATCCATTACGTCGTAGGGCAGCGAAGCGATGTCCGCCGCGTGTGCAGGAACCGGACGCAGGGCCCGGAAAGGTTTGAATACTGCCATGAGGCGCTCCTGATCTATTTTATTTTATTGATAAAAGTGTTTGAGGACCTTGATCATGTCCAGATGGTCACTGACTCCCGCTGTCTCGCGAGCCGAGTGCATCGCCCACAGTGGATTTCCCACGTCCACGGTGTTCAGCCCCAACTGAGCGGCGAGAACCGGTCCAACCGTGCTGCCGCAGAGCAAATCGCTGCGCATGGCAAATTTCTGGTATTTCACGCCCACGGCTTCGCAAGCTCGCGCGAAAACCTGGCTGCTATCCAGATTGGTGGTGTATTTGTGGCTGGCGTTCCATTTTACCACGGGTCCGCCGTTCATCACCGGCGAGGTGCCGGGATCGTATTTTTCCGGATAGCTGGGATGGAAGGCGTGGGCCATGTCCGCGGAAATCAGGAAAGAGCGGTCCAGCGAGATCAGATGCTCCTCGCGGGACAGCCCATGGGTCAGGCCGATGCGTTCCAAAACGCTGGACAAAAAGGAAGATTCCGCGCCCTGGAGGGTGAGCGAGCCGATCTCTTCGTGATCGTAAAGCGCTGCCACACAGGTGGTAGCCGGAGCTTCGGCTTCGCGGATGGCGCTCAGAATGGCGTGGCTCATGGCCAGATTGTCCAGCCGGCCGCTGAAGATCAGGCTGCCGTCCAGGCCGCCGATCTCCGCTTTGGCATAGTCGTAGAAAAAGAGTTCCATTTCCCCGATGCGCTCCGCTTGGGTGCCCAGGCTGGCGGCGACAGCTTCCCGGAGGGGATCGGCGCTGCCGGAGGACGAGGTCAGAATGGCCTGGAGATGAATCTGCTTGTTATATTCAAAACCCCTGTTCACTTCGCGGTTGAGGTGAATCGCGGCGTTCGGGATGATGGCCGCGGGCTTTTTCAGATCCACAGGCCGAATAACGATTGATTTATCGTCCAGCGTCAGGGCGACTCTGCCGGCAATTCCCAATTCGCGGTCGAGCCAAGTGCTCAGGATGGGTCCGCCATAGACCTCCACCGCCACGCGGGAAACGCCTTTCTCGGTTTTCAAGCTGTCCGGCTTGATCTTCATGCCAGGGCTGTCGATGTGGGAACCAACGATGTGGAAGCCTGCTTCGGTGAGGGGTTTAGTCCCCGCCACAAAGGCTATCACGCTGGTTTGGCGCACCACATAGTATTTTCCATGGGGTTTTAGCTCCCATTTATCGTGTTCGTAAAGGCGCGTAAATCCGCTGGCGTCAAGGCGCCCGCCAATCTCTGCCGAGGCCTGCACGGCTGTCGGCGAGCCATCCAGAAATCCCAGAAGATCTTCAATATGTTTGTCCATTTGGGTGTACTCCAGTCTTTAAAGCAGTTTTGAACTACTTTTTTAGGTCCTGCATTTATGTCAAAGGGATTAATGCTTCAGCGGTATAAGTAACGTTTAATCTTTTGCGTCGGTGTTTTGAGGAAAGGTTCGTTCACGATGTGGAACTTTACGATGCGGCTTGAATCGGACAGGCTCTTGTTCACTGTCTGGCGGTTTTCTTCCATCGCTTCCTTGATCCTGGATTCGGAGATCTTGTCCAGGTAGAGAGCGTCCAGATCCGGATAAACCAATACGTGCAGCTGCCGGTCGCGTTCCACCACCAGGGATTCGAGCACATAGGACAGGTTGTTCACCTTTTGTTCCACCA
>CAXYWN010000204.1:0-3650 GCA_964292625.1 uncultured bacterium | reverse complement strand
GGGCTTTCCGAGGGAATCCGGTGATCAAATCATCGTCGGCCAGAGCGCCCTGTTTTTCAGGTGTTAAAGGATAATCCAGTCTGGAAATGTCGCCGATGATATATTTTTCCATTTCCCGGCGTTTGCAGTCAAAGAAGCGGATAAATTCCGGCACCCGGTCGTAGGTGTCCAGGGTCTCCATCAGATTGGGATCCCGGTAAGAGCAAAAATACATGTTGCCGGCCAGGGAAAAACTTGACCAGACTCCGTAAGCGCCGCCCTTTTCGCGGATCTCGCGGTGGAGAAACTCGTTGGAAAGTATGTTGTTGAGCACCCGCAACTTGCCTGAATAGGAATAACCTTTGCGGAAGAAATTGCCGCCTTTCACGCAATACTGCACCTGCACCGGGGCCAGGATTCCTTCGTTGAGGTCTTTGGCGAGGAAATGCCGCTCGACAGGAACGTAGCTCTCGGCGGAGATCTCCTCCACGATGGGCCGCAGATGTTGCGAAGCTTCGGCGATTCCGGCCTCGTCAGAAGTGAGGCTGATCATGAGGTTCTTGCGGGTGAAAAAGGTCTCGCGCACCCAGTCCAGATCCTCGACGATGCCCTCGATCTCGTCTTCCAGCCTCTTTTCCAGGCCGTTTAGGAATTGGTAGTAGTCCAGCCCCCCGATCAGATCGGTGAAGCGGTGAAGTTGGCTGAAAGATGCCAGCATCCGGTTGATGGCGATGCCGTCCCCGTTGTTAAAGAGCCTCGTTTCCTGCTTGGATTTGATTTCGCGGATCAGGAGCCTCAGCCGGTCGTGGTCTGTGAAATCGGGATGCAAAGCCAGCTCGGCCGCCAGTTCCATCAGCTTGTCGCTTTTATTGTACACCGCTTTGCCGGATAGCACCAGCTTGGCCAAAACCTCATCGGGATCTTGATAGTTGTTACGTAGCATCAGCCTCAGATTGATGCCTCCGGTGTGGATGTTGATTTCGTTGGAAAGGTCCGCGTAGCCGTGGTAGGGGCTGTCCACCTGGCCGGTCAGCTGGGTGTAAAGCGCCAGCCAGGGCAAATCTTCCTCCGCCGCGTGGCTGAGGTCAAAATAGGCCTTCAGATAAACCACTCCGTTGGTGTTCAGCGTGTGTTTCAGGAGGGTGAATTCTTTGAATTTTTCGCTTTCGGTGGGATAGCTTTCAGCGATGGGGTTGATGTCATCCAGGCTCAGCAAGGGAATCTTTTCCAGTTCTTCCTCGTCCGGTTCCTCTTTCTGCCAGGCTTGGAATTCGGCGTTGAACTTCACCAGCTTGTCGATCTCGGCTTTGCTCATCCTGGCTTTCACTTCGCCCAGTTCAGTCTTCAGTTCGCTGTCCCATTGATTGGCGAGGCCTGGAACCGGCACATAGATGATTTGGCTGGCGTGGGGATTGTTCAGGATGGCCTGCTCGATCAAGTTTTCATAGTAAGGCTCGCTGAGGCCGCGGCGCAGCTCTTTGAGCGAATCTTCAAAGCCAATGGCATCCAGCGGATCGCCGCCGTGGATC
This sequence comes from uncultured bacterium, assembly GCA_964292625.1. Classification (GTDB taxonomy): domain Bacteria; phylum Cloacimonadota; class Cloacimonadia; order Cloacimonadales; family Cloacimonadaceae; genus Syntrophosphaera. Next base: position 2,142 of record CAXYWN010000204.1, on the reverse strand, counting down.
CAGTGCGAATACATCGTAAAGGCGTAATACAAGCCTTTGGGACCCCAACTCATCTGTCCTTCGCGCAGCCAGAACTCCCGCTGGTTCAGCACTGCCTCGATCAGCTTTTTGTCGATGCCTTCTTTCACCAGGCGGGTCAGTTCAGCGTGGATCAGGAGGATCAGCGTGTCGATATTTTCCCGCTTCACCTGTTTGCAATTAAAGCTGAAGGTCGGTTGCAGCAGGCCTTCGCGCAGGGAAAAAGTGGCATCCTTGGCCAGCCCGGATTTCAGGATAGCCTGTTTGAGCGGAGAGGCCGGCGTCCACATCAAAATGCTGACGAGAACGTTCATGGCATTTGTGATTTTGAGGTCGGGATTTAGGCCGAAAGTGTAGTTCAAACTAAGGTTGTACTGGTCCGTGATGTCCTTTCCCTCTTCCACCGGGTATTGAACCTCCAACTTTTTCACTCTGTCGAAGGGTTTTTGCGCCGTGATGGTCACCGCCTCGGTGTCTTGCTTAAAATGAGAGAGGTATTCACGATCCATAATCTCCATCATGGCGTCGGCGTCCATGTCTCCGTAGAGGTAGAGATGGGAGTTTGAGGGATGGTAATGTTTTTTGTGAAAGGCGAGGAAAGCATCATTGGTGAGCTGCGGAATTTCCTTGGGGTCTCCGCCGGATTCCACACCGTAGGTGTTGTCGGGAAACTGGGTCTGCTGGTTGTAACGTTCGATGATGCTGTCTGGCGAGGAAAAAGCGCCGCGCATCTCGTTGTAAACCACACCTTTGATCTTTAGCTCGTCCTCAGGGCTCGTCAGTGCGTAATGCCAGCCTTCCTGATGCAGGATGTTCGGTTGTTCGTAAATCTTGGGAAAAAACACCGCGTCCAGATAGACCCGGCTGAGGTTGATGAAATCCTTGGAGTTGGTGCTGGCCACGGGATACAGGGTCATGTCCGAATCCGTCATGGCGTTGATGAAAGTGTTCAACGAGCCCTTGATCAGTTCCATGAAGGTGGATTTGGCGGGAAAGTTTTTGGATCCGTTCAGCACCGAGTGTTCGAGAATGTGCGGGCAGCCGGTGTTGTCGGTGGGCACTGTTTTGAAGGTGGCGCAGAAAACTTTGTTTTTGTCCTCGCATTCCAGATGCACCAGGCGCGCTCCGCTCAGAACGTGTTCCCAGTAATGCGCGGTGGCCGCGATCTCTGTGATCTCGCGGCTTTCGATGTGCGCAAAGCCGTGCTTAACAGCCTGCTTTTCCATTATTTATCTCCTGTTTCAGATTAGCTTGTATTCTTTTAAAACCCCGCGCAAAATCTCGCGGTTGGCGTCTTGCAGCGGGCAGATCGGCAGCCGGAATTCCAGCTCGATCAGGCCCATCATGTGCAAAGTTTCTTTCGCCGGGATGGGATTTGTCTCGATGAAGATGGTGTTGTTAAGCTTTTGCAGATGGCGGTGTTGCCGCGCGGCAGATTCGTAATCTCCGGCCAAACAGCTATTTATGTGTTCGCTCAGCAGTTTGGGCGCCACATTCGCCGTCACGGAAATGCAGCCTTTGCCGCCGATGGCCATCAGAGGCAGATTGAGCGCGTCTTCCCCACTCATCAGGGAAAAACCTTCCGGCGCGTCGCGGATAATCTCTGTCGCTTGGACGATATTGCCGCTCGCTTCTTTTACCCCCACGATGTTCGGGCACTCCCGCGCCAGTTTCACCATCGTAGCAGCAGTTATGTTCACACTTGTGCGGCCGGGAACATTATAGACCACGATCGGGATTTCCGTCTTGGCGGCTATCGCTTTGAAATATTCATACATGCCGTTTTGGGTGGGCTTGATGTAATAGGGCGTGATCACCAGGGCGTAATCCGCGCCGAGTTCCGCGGCTCTTTTGGTGGCAGCCATGGACTGGCTGAAATTGTTCGTGCCTGTGCCAATCATCACCGGAACGCGTTTATTTATCCTCTGCAGCGCAAAAAGCAGCAGCGCTTCCTTTTCGTCAGAAGCCAGGGCGGCAGTCTCCCCCGTGGTTCCCAACAACAGAATTCCATGGGTACCATTGGCAATCTGAAATTCAATCAAAGCTTCCAAGGCGGAATAATCGATCCCACCATTCTTGAAGGGCGTCACCAAAGCGACATAAGAACCTTGCAACATTCTTCTA
>CAXYWN010000203.1:0-3700 GCA_964292625.1 uncultured bacterium | reverse complement strand
GAGAGTGCTTACGCCGAAGAACCCCCCACCGCGGATCTCAGTGTAATCCGGAACGCGCGCGGCAGGAGCCAAAACCAGGCAGGTGCCTCCGGAGATTGATGTGGATGTGGATGCGCTCATGAAGGGCTTGGCGATGTGAAAGCCGGCCACGAAGGCGCCGATCAGGATGAGCAGCAAAGCCCCACAGCCGATAAAGATACCAGTACTTGTTTTCATTGAAAAAACTCCTTGTTAAAAATTGTATATGAAAGCAGGTGATTGTTAAAGTTAATGGCGGAGATGCTGGGATTCGAACCCAGGGTACGCGTTTTGCACATACACACGATTTCCAATCGTGCTCCTTCAGCCAGCTCGGACACATCTCCGCGTCTTTGGAAAGTCATCTTTTTACAGCCTCATAATCTGTCAAATCAAAAATCAATGCCGGAAATGGCGGGAACCTGTGAAGACCATTGCCATACCATAGGAATCGCAGGCCGCGATCACTTCTTCATCGCCCTTGGAACCGCCCGGCTGGATGATGGCCTTAATCCCGCAGGCATTTAGTTCGTCGATGGAATCGCGGAAGGGGAAAAAGCCATCGGACGCGCAGACAGCGCCATTCAGGTCGTGTCCAAACTTTCGCGCTTTCCAAACGGCAAGTTGCAGAGAGTCGATGCGGCTGGTTTGGCCGGCTCCCAGACCGTAAACCCGATCCACACCGGTGAGGGCGATGGCGTTTGAACGCAGCAGGGACGCCACTTTCCAACTAAAGCTGAGGGCTTTCAACTCTGCGGGGCTGGGACAGCGTTTGCTGACGGTTTGCCAGGTTTGGGGATCCTCGTTGATTTGGTCCCCGGATTGAAGCAGCCAGCCGTGCAACAGGTGTTTCAGTTCCCAGGGGTTTTGGGGCTGTTCCATCAGGCTGGCGTCATAACGGATCAGGCGGCGGTTCTTCTTTTTACGCAGAAAATCCAGGACTCCGGCTTCGTAATCAGGGGCGATGATGATTTCGGTGAATACTTGGTTGATCAGTTGTGCCGTTTGGATGTCCAGAGCACGATTGAGGCCAACGATCCCGCCAAAGGGAGATTGGGTGTCGGCTGAGAAAGCCTGTTGGTACGCTTCTGTCAAGCGGTCTGCGCAACCGATGCCACAGGGATTGCAGTGTTTGGTGATCACCACAGTTGGAGTTGCGAACAGCCGCAAAGACCTGAGCGTGGAATCGATGTCCAGATGGTTGTTGAAAGAGAGTTCCAATCCGTGCAATTGATCTATACCGGACTGGCCGTTGGAGTAGATAGCCGCATGCTGATGCGGGTTCTCGCCGTAACGCAGAACTGCTTCCCGGGTCGCATTGATCTCAAGCTGGAGAGGCGGTTCAGCGGTATCCGGAGCAGGTTGTTCGAGGTTCAGAAAATAGCGGGCAATTTCCCCGTCGTAGGCCGCTACATGTTGAAAAGCTTTACGCGCCAGACGGACACGGCTGTCCATCGACACTTCTTTTGACTCCCGGAGCTGCTGCAAAACTGGAGCGTAATCTTCCGGATCACAGAGGACAATCACTCCGGCGTGGTTCTTGGCCGCGGCCCGGAGCAGGGAGGGCCCGCCGATGTCGATGTTCTCGATAATCTCTTTTTGCTGCGCGCCAGGTTTTTGGCGGGTCTCGCGGAAGGGATAGAGGTTCACCGCGACCAGGTCGATCCTGTCGATGCCCAGACTCGCCAGAGCATCCAGATGAGAAGATTCCGAGCGATCGGCCAGGATTCCGGCGTGAATGCAGGGGTGCAGGGTTTTCACCCGTCCGTCCAGAATCTCCGGAAATCCGGTAACATCGGATACAGAGACAATATCGGAGCAGAATTCCTTGAGGTATCTGGCCGTTCCGGAGGTGGAGAGGATGGTGAATCCCAGGGTTTCCAGTTCCCGGGCCAGGGTTTCGACTCCGGTTTTATCCGAAACTGAGATCAGGGCATATCTTTTCATTGGTCTTCCTCCTCGTCGGGAGTTTCCCATATTTCCTTGAGCTCTTCGCTGGAGATATATTTATCCAGATTGCGGCGCAACTTGCCATCGCCATAGAGTTCCAAGGTCAGGCGCACCATTTCATCGGGTTTTTTCTGGGGCTCGTCTTTGTGCTTGATATTCTCAAAGGTGGCCACCATCACTATTCCGCTCAGGATAATCGCCCAATTGACATAGATCCAGAGCAGAAAGATAGGCAAAGCGGAGAGGGTGCCGTAAAACCTCTGATAACTGGTCATGCGGTAGATGTAGAAATCAAATCCAGTTTTCGCGATGATCCAGATCAAAGCCGTCCAGAATGCTCCTCGGACCAGAGACATCCTCCGCACCTTGATCGAGGGCATCAGCATGTAAAGGAAGACCAAGAGCACAAACTGCATCACAAAAGGTATCAGATAGGTGAGCCACTGCAGCAGGGGAAACTTCAGAAGACGGGAGATCAAAGGCAGAGAGGAACTGGAAATCAGCACCACCAGGATGAAAACGCCCAAAATGATGGTGCCCAGAAACTTGATGATTTGGCTGATCGGGTCCTGCTTGGTGTGATATTCCATCTTCAGGATGCGGTCGAAAGAGTCTCTGATCATCCGGAACAGCGAATAGGAGGAGATAATCAGTACGACAAAATTGATTATATTGAAGCCAGACCGGCCTTTGAGCATACCTTCGATCACATTGTTCACGGCCAAGGCGGATGTCGGCATCAGGTTGTTTGAGATGAGCTCGAAAACCTTGTCCTGAAGGTTCAGGAAAGGCAGGTCGGGGACGATGAGCAGAATGAACACCACAAAGGGCACGAAACCCAGGATGGTAATGTAGGTGAGCGATCCAGCCTCCCGCATCACCCGTTCCTCCCTGATCAAGCGGTACCAACGTTTCAAAAAATCCCACAAATTGGCAAGCACTTTTTTACGCATCACCGGATCGCCGAGGTGTTTCCAGAACTTGTCCAGATCAATCCCCGCGGCTTTGGCCGAGGTGACGATCAAAGCCCAGAGATTGGCGAAAAAACCTTTCTTTTCCTTATCGTTCAAAATTATTCCTCCCTCAAAGCTTCCACGGGGTCCAGATTGCTGGCCCGCATGGCCGGCGTGACGCCAAAAATCAGGCCTACTCCCACGGAGACGAGCAAAGACACCCAGATCATTTTCCCAGAAGCGATCACCTGAAGATTTAGATAGGACCCCACGGCTTTTAATACCGAAAAGCCCAGAATGATGCCCAGAACCCCTCCCAGCGCGGTGATCAGGATGGTCTGAACCATAAACTGCAAAAAGATGTCCCGACGCCTGGCCCCGACGGCGATGCGCACACCGATCTCGCGCGTGCGTTCTTTAACAGAGGCCAGCATGATGTTGATAATCACAATGCCTCCCACCAAGAGGGAGATCACGGCGATCAAAACAAACACGGCGGAGAAAATCATCGAGCTCTGTTTCATCTGTTCCATCTGCTCCTGGGCGGCGCTGACCTCGAAAAGTTTTTTGCCCTGCTTGATGTTCAGCACCGCATCTTCCACCTTTTGGCGGAGTTCCTTCGCTTCTTCCGGGGTCGCGGCCTGGAGGCTGAGACTGTTCACTTTCTGGGTGGGGTCGATTTTACTCAAAAGCGTGGAAAGCGGCACAAAAGCCCGTTGATTCATATACTCCAGCGCGTTATCCGTAAAAGCGCTGCCTCCACCCTGCGGCGGCATATA
>CAXYWN010000202.1:0-3701 GCA_964292625.1 uncultured bacterium | reverse complement strand
CGGCAACGGCGCGAATGAAATGCTCACTGGCATGAAGGACTGGGCCTGGCAGCCGGATTTCATCGCCGAAAATCTGCTCACGGCGGCCAAATTGATCGAACTGACGCAACAATGAAGCTGCGCGGCTCCTACAGCAAAAAGAAGTTTGAAGGCCTTTCCCCGGATGCGCAGATCACAGCATTAGACAAGCTGACATCATCTCTCGACGATGTCTTGGCGGCGGAAGGTACGTTTTTTGAGCTGAGCGAACATATTATAGAATGTGTCTCCTGGATGACTGAGCCTATACCAGTTTACGCGGTCGGGCTGAGTGAAGAACTTACGCAAGCATTTACAAACAGGGAGGCTGAGCAGGCCGTTGCCCGCTTCCAAAGTGCGCTGGGAAAGTCTTTCAAGGACACCCAACTTCACCTTCGCCGGCAGGATGGGCCCCGCTTCACAGATGCAACTTCTTTGACACGGGCAAGACAGGTTATCCTGATTCTGGACAACCTTCGCTCCGCCTTCAACGTAGGCTCAATCTTCCGTAGCGCCGAATGCCTGGGCTTAAAAGAGGTCTGGCTTTGCGGAGTGTGTGCCACTCCGGATAACCCCGCCCTGATCAAAACATCGCGGGAAACCGCAGACAGGGTCGACTGGCGCCATTTTCCCGAAACGTCTGAGGCAGTGCAGGAAGCCAGAACCAAAGGCTACATGATCTTCGCTCTGGAAACCGCGCCTCAGGCAAGCTCTGCTTTCACTATGAATTACCAGCTTCCCCTGGCCCTGGTGCTGGGAAACGAGAGCCTGGGAATTTCCGCGGAGGTACTCGAACTTTGCGATGAAATCGTCTCTCTTCCGGTGCAAGGCTGGAAAAATTCCCTAAACGTGGCCGTCGCCTGCGCTGTCTGTACCTATCAGATTGTGTTTGGCAGGCCTTCTTCACAATGATGGATTGAATATGGAACATCAAGAATACTACAAGTTTTTGCACGAACTGGTGAATTCCCGACAAGCCGCCTGGCAGATCACAATCGTCCAGGTGGAAGGATCCACTCCGGCCAAACCTGGGATGAAAATGCTGATCCCCGCCCAAGGCAATGAACTCGGCAATCTCGGCGGGGGTGAGCTGGAACACAGCACGATCGCCTGGGTCCGCTCCAAACAGCCCGATAAACCGGTTTTGCGAACCTACGACCTTTCCGCCGGTGGTAAAAGCGCTCTCCCTGACGCCGCTCTGCCAACCGAAATGATCTGCGGCGGCCGGGTGCAGCTTTTTATCGAACCCCTCTTCTCCACCAAACTCCTGCAGATCATCGGAGCCGGACACTGCGGACGCGCTTTGGCCCATCTGGCGGGACTCTGTGGCTTTCAGACCCGTCTGATCGACAACCGGCCTGAAATTTTGGAACGCATACCTTCGGAGATATGTTCTGATAAGCGTTTGAGCGATTTGCAAAGCCTGGAAGGGCAGGTCAGTTTTTCCCCCAAAGCGTTGATCGTGATTATGACTCACGGCCACGCTTATGACCAGAGCGTCCTCGAGCTTTGCCTGGATCGACCCTTTCTGTATCTGGGAATGATAGGCAGCAAAACGAAAGTTCATGCTACCCGCGAAAGCCTGCTGAAAAAAGGCTTCACTTCGGAACAACTCGATAAAGTGACAGCCCCCATCGGCCTGTCCATCGGCTCTCAGACACCCTATGAAATCGCCATTTCCATCCTCGCCCAAATAATCTCCCTGCGCGCCTGAAGACAACCCGGATAAAAGTTCAAAAATACCTCTTGGCATCCTTTCTCAATGCATTATAGTGTATTCAAAACTAATAGGAGTTTAATCATGAATAAGACTATATTGACAATTCTTCTACTGGCTCTTGCCCTCGGCCTGAGCGCTCAAGCCGGCCTTTTCTATATCAGATACGATATGTCTATGGCAGAAGCCATTGAGCATATGAAAGACGAGGGATTCACTGTCTCTGAATATGCTGATAACTCTATCGAGATGGTTTCGCCGGATAACGCCTATGTGGAATATATTGATATCAACTTCGCGGATGATAACAACAGCATCATGAACTGGTCGGTTGTTTATTTGCCGCAAGATGATGAAGAAATCGAAGATCTGGTTTTTGACGCCCTGGTCTCCCACCACGGAGATGGATATGAGTATGATGAAGACCTGGAAACCTATTACTGGAATCTCGATGACGTTCATTGGGTGTACGCAGGCTGGGACTGGTCCTACGAGACCTTCTGGGTGGACTATACCACCGAGTGACTCTGGAACCCTGCTATAACCTATCTGATTGAGCCCTGATTCCTTTTGGCAGAGGAACACCGGGGCTTAATCAGCCTATAAGGCATTAATGGCTTTTGAGCCTTAGCTGCTCTCACTGAACTCCAGTCAATCCATTCAGGAAGAGGCAAGGCTGGCCCGAAAAGATAAAACCCCGTCTGGCGACGGGGTTTTTCTATTGCAGATTAGTTTCAGCTAAATCTGAGCACTACGAACTGCTCGTTTTTGTTGCGGTCCTGCACATAGAGAATGGCGGTGTTACGCCCGTCTTTTTTCATCTGAGCCAGAGCCGCGTCCATAGCAGTCCTGTATTCATCAGGGCTATTTACGATTGTATTGCCGACTTGGAGGATCACAAAACCCACCTGGATCCCAGCCTTTGAGGCGGGGGAATTGGACTCGATGGCGCTCACGATTACGCCTTTGTCGGCTTTGATGTTGTTGCGCTGAGCGTAGGCGCTGTCTCTGGCTTCCACGCTGATCCCGGCGCCGGTGTCGGTAGCGACAGCCTCCTCGGCGCTGGCGACCTTATCCTCCGGGAAGCTATCAAGCTGGATGTGAAGGATTCTGGTCTCATTATCGCGAATGACTTTCACCGGGACTCTGATTCCGATTCTGGCTGTGGCCACCGCAATGCGGAATTTGGAGACGTTGGGTACCTTCTCGCCGTTGAATTCCACGATTACATCACCCACGGAAAGTCCGGCCTTGTGGGCGGGAGAATCGACCTCGACCTTGGCCACCAGTACTCCCGAGACCTCGGAAAGGCTGAAGGCTTCCATCAGATCGGCGGTGATTTCCTGAGGCGAGATGCCGATGTAGGCGCGGGTCACCTTTCCATTGGCCACCAGATCTTCGACCACTCGTTTGGCGAGATTGATGGGGATGGCGAAACCGATCCCGATGTTGCTGCCGGAGGTGCTGGTGATGGCGGAGTTGATGCCGATCACCTCGCCGTTGATATTGAGCAGGGGGCCGCCGCTGTTGCCGGGATTGATGGCTGCGTCGGTTTGAATGTAATCCTGATAGATGGGAGAATTGGTGCCGAAATTCAGGTTGGATCTGCCGATGGCGGAAATCACGCCCAGGGTCACGGTGCGGTCCAGGCCCACATCGCCAAACGGATTGCCGATGGCGATGGCCCAGTCACCGATTTCCAGGTTGGCTGAATCTCCCAAGGGAGCGATGGTAAGTTTTTCCCCTTCCTTAAGAGTAATCTTGATTACGGCTATGTCGGTATTGGGGTCCAGACCAACGACCGTCGCGGTGAAGCTCACCTTGTCCGCCAGAGTGACGGTGATCGTGCCTTCCTTGCCTTTTTCCACCACATGGTTGTTGGTCATGATAAAGGCTTCGCGGGTCTGGGGATTGTATTCATAGATAAATCCGCTGCCCATGGAGGTTACAGGACGCTGTGTCTCCT
>CAXYWN010000201.1:0-3723 GCA_964292625.1 uncultured bacterium | reverse complement strand
GTGTCGCTGCAGACCGGACCAAACATGGGCGGCAAGACCACGGTGCTCAAAACGGCCGGACAATTCTGTTGGCTGGCACGCCTGGGCATCCCACTGCCCTGTGCTGAAGCGGAATTACCCAGGTTCGACAATATCTGGTACAACCAGTCTGAAACCGATTCCAGCGCCGATCTGAGCAGTTTCGGCAAGGAAGTGGTTGCCTTCAGCGAAACTCTGCGCCTGGAAGGGAAAACCCTGTTTCTGCTGGACGAATTTGCCCGGGGAACCAATCCCGCCGAGGGCGAACTGCTGGCCTCAGCGGCCCTGAAATATCTGGCGGGCGGCGAGCACATGTGCCTGGCCGCCACCCACTTCACGGCGCCCGCTCTGTTGGAAGGCGTGGCGCATTACAGCATCGCCGGACTGGATCTGGGCGCGCTGGAAGGCAAAAGTTTTGCCAGCCCCACCCAGAGGTTGAAAGCGCTCAACAAGGCCATGGATTTCAGCCTCAGGCGCCTGCAAAAAAACCAGGCCCCGCCTCTGAGCGCCATTCGTGTGGCCAGAATCCTGGGCTTGCCGGAAGAGATTTTAAAATTCACGGAGACAGATAAATAATGGCAACTTTGGACATCAAGGAAACCACCGAAATCAGCCAGGAGATCGGCCGCATCCTCCTGCAAAGCGGTGCCACCACCAATCGGGTGGAACTGATGATGCGAAAGGTCTGCGCGGTATTCGGCTATCAGCACACGGAAGCCTATGTGACCCCCACCGGGATTTTCCTCTCCGTGTCGGATTCCAAAACGCAGACGAACACCAGCATCAAGCGCATCGACAACCGACGCATCGACCTGGGCAAGATCACCCGCGTGAGCCATCTGGTGAGCGAGGTGGAAAAAGAATTTTGCAAGGACGGACAGTGCCGGCTGAGCGGGGCGGAATTCATGCAGATGCTCGCCGCCATCGACAACGAAAAAACATATCCGGCCTGGTTTACGATTCTCTGCGGCGGCCTCACCAGCGGCTGCTTTTGCCTGCTCTTCGGAGGCAGCTGGGCCGAATTTGGAGTGGCCTACGCCGTGGGTGTTTTGGTGAGCTTATCTTTGAAGCTGATGAGTTTGCTGCAGATCAACAATTTTTTGTTCCATATCCTCGGCGCCGCCCTGGTGGTGACTTTTGCCAAGGTGATCGACATCTGGGTGCCGAATATCACCCTGGATAAAATCATCATCGGCGGCATCATGCTTCTGGTGCCGGGAATCAGTTTCGTGAACGCCATCCGGGACACGATGAGCGGCGACCTCGTTTCCGGCACCTCCCGTGCCGTGGAAGCTGTCTTCATCGCCGTGGCGATCGCGGCCGGCAGCGGTGTGATGCTGAAACTTTGGGCTCTTTGGGGGTTTTGAAATGCGTCCTTTTGATCATCTCACACTGATGCAGTTCACTTGGGCGGCCCTCTCCATCCTGGGTTTTTCCATCCGGGTCAACCTCAAGGGCTGGAAGCTCTTCTACCTTGCTTTAGGCGGAGGACTCACCTGGGCTTTTTACCTGATCTTCCTCTATTTCAGCAATTCGCTCTTGTTTTCCATCTTCTTTTCGATTATATTGGTATGTAGCTATTCGGAAATTGTGGCGCGTCTGCTGAAAGTGCCGGTCTCGGTCTTCGTGACCTGCGTGACCATCCCCCTCGTACCTGGAAGTAACCTCTATTACGCGATGCAAGGATTCATCTCGGGAGATTCGGCGGTCGCTTCGGAAAATCTCTACAAGGTGCTGTTGATCTCCGGCACCATCGCCATGGCCATCGCAGTGGTAAGCAGTGTGACCAATATCATTTTCCGGCTTAGGAACAGATTTTAGGAGTACAATTAAATAATGAATAAATCAGTAAAACAAACCAGCATCGAGCGCAGCATCATGAAAATGCTGAAAGGCAAGCCTTTGCAAGCCGCTCAATTGCTCTTTGCCGATCCCGAACTCCAGGCCATGCAGGAATACGCCAATATCGTTTCCATCAAGCGTTTGGGCTTCAACGACCACGGCCCGGTGCACGTGCGCAAGGCCACCCTCAACGCGATTAAGATGTTCAAACTGCTCAATGACGCGGGCATTCAGATGAGCCTGGAAAAAGAGGGCGCCGGCACGGATGAGGATTCGCTCATCGGAGTGCTCTGTGCCTCGCTGCTGCACGATCTGGGCATGTCCGTGGCCCGCCATTCACATGAGATAATCTCCATCCAACTGGCCAAACCCTTCATCGACCGCATCCTCGATACCATTCACTCTCCGGACGATTATATGACCAAGACCGCCACCCGCTCCATCGCCATCGAAGGCATTTTCGGGCACATGGCCACCCAGCAGATCCACTCGCTGGAAGCCGGGCTGGTGCTCATCGGCGACGGCAGCGACATGGAAAAAGGCCGGGCCCGCATCCCCACCATCCTCTCCAGCGAACCCCGCATCGGGGATATCCACCGCACCTCGGCAGGAGCCATCCAGCGTGTCCTGATCGAGAAAGGTATAGAAAAACCGATCTCGATCACCGTTGAGATGAGCGCTTCGGTGGGCTTTTTCCAGGTGGAGGAAGTGTTCTTTCCCAAGATCAACAAAAGTCCCGTGAAACCTTACATCGAGCTCTATGCCGGAGTGGCGGACAGGGAGCTGCTCAGATATCTTTAAGGGTATCTGGCGGGTACGGGCTGAGGGCGGGTGTCCGGAGGTTTTTTAGCTTATCTCTAAAATATAGTAGGTCAGGTGAAAAAAAAGCTTTACAGAAATTTGCCTGTGAATTTAATAGGTATGTTGAGCTAAATGAGTGCTCAGATATGGTCTTGGCAGCTATAAAGCCTGAATTTACAGGTGAAGCTACCGAGGAATAAAGTTATTTTTCTTAGTATTAACAACAAATGGGAAAGGAGATACCCTATGAAAAAGTTCATAATGCTAATCGGTATCCTGGCTCTAATGCTGGGATTGTTTGCCACGGAAGTGGTGATCGGCGATGGAACATTAACCCAACGCTTCCCGCTGGGAAGCTTTTACGGTTATGAGCGCAGCGCCGCCTTGTACACTGCGGCCGAAATCGGTCCGCAAAACACCAAAATATCTGCGGTCTCGTGGTATTCCAACATCGCCACGACAGCAGAAGTGCCCACCAAAATATATCTGAAAACCACCAGCGCCATCACGTTGACCACAGACAATTGGGCCAATATGATCAGCGGCGCTGTTCTTCTCTACGATTCACCCCACACCGGCACAGAGGCCGGCGGGTGGAATCTGTTCTCGCTCATGAACGACTTTAATGTGGATATGGGCGACAACCTGATGATCCTGGTAGAAAGGAACTTTGGCGGCGGCGGCAGCAGTTCTGCCGGCGGCAGCTCTGCCGGCGGCGGAATCCATTCGACCGCTTTTACCGGTGGTCATCTTACCTGGAATGCCGACAACAATCCTCCCACCGGAAATGGTACTGTTGCAGCAAACCGTCCCAATGTGACTATCACTTATACTACTTATGCAATCGACACACCTCCCTTTCCCGCGGCTGTAATCAGCCCGGCTGACGGGGCAACCCTCGTGTCACCCTCCGCCACCCTCAACTGGGGCAGCGGCGGTGGTGCTCCCACGGGCTACAAAGTCCATTTCGGAATCACAAATCCGCCCCCCTTCATCCAAAACACCACCGAAATCTCTTACGCGCCCACAATGGCGGTTAGCACAGAGGATTTCTGGAAAAGA
>CAXYWN010000200.1:0-3815 GCA_964292625.1 uncultured bacterium | reverse complement strand
CCAGCATTTCGCGGGCTATGGGAACCAGTTGATCGCGCACTTTTTCCGCGGCGATCCGGGCGGCGTTGCCATTGAGGTCGCTACCCGTGGAAGCCGCTGTCGGAGAAGCATTTCCCACTCTCTGACTATTGCTGCTTTCCACCCTCACCCTCTCCAGCGGCAGGCCCAGAATCCTGGCTGCCACAATCGCGCATTTGGTGTTGACTTCCTGCCCCATCTCCACTGCGCCCGTGGAAAGCGAGACGCTGCCGTCGATATAAACCCAGAGCAGCGCCGAAGCCTGATTCATCAGGGCGGTGGTGAAGGAAACCCCGAACTTGCCCGGAACGGTTCCCAGACCTTGTTTGGCAAATTCATGGGAGGCGTTGAAGTCCCGAACCTCCTCTTTCAGTTTGGCGTAATCGCTGTTCTGGCGGAGTTTATCCAGAAGTTCGGGCAGATTGCTTTCCCGCACCTGCTGTCCATAGGGCGTGATGTCGCCGGAGCGGTAAAGATTGCTTTGACGCAGGTCCAGCGGATCGAGCTTGAGTTCGCGGGCGATGCGGCTCATGATAGATTCGATCACGAAAACACCCTGAGGCGCGCCGAAACCCCTGAAAGCCGTGTTGGGAGGCAGATTGGTGCGGCAGGCCCGGCCCCGGATGCGGGCGTTGGGGATATGGTAAGCGTTGTCGGCGTGAAACAGGGCCCGTTCCAAAATGGCAATGGAAAGATCGGCGTAGGCGCCGCCGTTGGCGAGCAATTCAACGTCCAGAGCGCTGATCCGGCCGGAGGCATCAAATCCCACTTTCCATCTGCTTTTGAAGGGATGCCGCTTGCCGGTGAAGCGCATGTCTTCTTCCCTTGTCAGCAGTACTTGGACAGGTTTTTTGCTGAGGTGGGCGCCCAAACCAGCCATACATGCCCAGATTGTCCCGGCGCGTTCTTTGCCGCCGAAAGCCCCTCCCAGACGGGGTACATCCACGATGATGTGGTGCGCGGGAATGCCCAGCACGTGGGAGAGCACTTCCTGCACCTCCATCGTGCTCTGGGTTGCCGTGTATAGAGTTAGCTGCTGTCCTTCGCCGGGAATGGCACGGCAGCGCTGGCTTTCCAGATAAAAATGTTCCTGGGCGGATGATTCGGTTATCCCCTCCAGGCTAAAGGCCGCTTCGTCCAAAGCTTTCTGAACGTCACCGCACTCGATCTTCCGTTCCGGGATGTACCACTCCGAGCTGGCGTCAGCTGCGTCAATCTCCAGCAGCGGAGGCAATTCTTCATATTCCAGGCGGATCAGCCTCGCGGCGTCTTCGGCCAGGGTCTCGTCGGAGGCCAGTACCATCGCCAGAGGCTGTCCCAGATACATGATCCGCTCCTCGGGAAAGAGGGGCTCGTCCTTGATCACATGGCCGATCTGGTTTTGCCCGGGAATATCGGCGGCAGTGACAACCCGCTCCACGCCTGGGATGGCGGCCGCGGCGGAAACGTCCAGAGACAGGATCCGAGCGTGAGCCACCGGGGCAGGGAAAAACTTCGCGTACAGCATACCAGGCAGGGGCGCTTCGTCCGCGATAAAGCGTGAACTGCCAGTGAGATGCAGTTTTCCACTGATGTGATAAGGCTCTTTTTTCATCCTTGACGCTCCGCCAGGAATTCCCGCAGATAGGCAAAAATCTGGTTTCGGAGCAACTGGCGGCGGTATTCACTGGAACCGCGCACATCCGAAATGGGTTCAAATTCAGCGGCGACATAATCCGCGATCTCCCGCGGATGCAATCCTTCCAGTTCCATATTCAGCATGGCTTTCATAAACTGAACCGGAAGCTTGGGCACCGAAGCCACCCCTCCGGCGGCCAGGCGGGCAGTTTTGACGCGGTCGTTTTCCATCTCAATCAGCACGGCTGTCACCACCGAGGCAATATCCACCGCCTTGCGTTTGGCGGCTTTGGCGGTTCTGATGAAGGTTCCGCGCCGGGGAACTGGAATCAGCACAGCCTTGATTATCTCGCCGGTTTGCAGGGCGGTCTGGCGGTAAGCGTGGAAAAACTCGCGCAGCGGAATCTGCCTCTCTCCGGCCGCAGAAAACAGCTCCAGTGAAGCGTCCAGAACCAAAAGCAGGGGCAGGGTGTCACCGATCGGTGAGGCGTTGGCGATATTACCCGCCAGGGTGCCAAAATTGCGGATCTGGGTGGAAGCAATATGCCCCAAAAGAGCGTGCAGAGCAGGCAGGTCGGTGCGCACTATCCCGGATTGCTGCAGCATCGCATAGGTCACGTTTGCTCCGATCCGAACTCCATGGGGGCTGAAAGTGATGAGGTCCAGGCCGCCGATGGCGCTCAGATCTATCAAAAGCGGAAAAGTTTCGCGCCTCACGTTCATCTGCACCATGAGGTCCGTTCCGCCTGAGATGAAGGCATAGTCGCGCTTTTCGGAGGTTATCTCGGCGAGTTCCTCCAAACTTTGGGGCAGCAGATAGTCGCGGCAATGGAGCAGGGGTCCGCCGTCTTTGCTCACATATTCAGGGCATCCCTCGAAGGCAAAGAGCTCCGGTTCCACGGCGCGGCACCATTCGGGCACGATATCTTCGGGAGAACGGTTTTCGGACAAGTCCCGCGCGGCTTTGAGGATGCTGTCGTAACCGGTGCAGCGGCAGAGATTGCCCTCCAGCGCGCTCAAAATCTGGGCTTCATCGGGATGCGTATTCATCGCCAGCAGCGCGAACAGGCTCATCACAAAACCGGGAGAGCAGTATCCGCATTGGGTGGAATGGTGCTCCAGCATTACCTGCTGGATGGGATGCAGATTTTCCGGAGTGCCAAGCCCTTCAATGGTGATCAAATGCTTTCCCTGCAGTTTGGCGGCGTTGTACAGACAGGAATTCACAGCTTCGTAAAAGATCTTGCCCTCCCGCGAAACGGCGACCACCACCGTGCAGGCGCCGCAGTCGCCTTCGTTGCAGCATCATTTCGTGCCCCAAAGCTCCTGGGTTTTTTGCAAGAATTCCAGTTTCGTCTGGGCCGGAGGAATCTCCGCGCTTTGAGCTTTGCCGTTCAGCCAGAAGCTGATCCGGGCGTAAGTGTAGCTTTGTCCCAAAGCCTCCCGCAGAGCTAGTTCGGGTGTTTTACTCATCTTCATACCGCCTCTAAAAAAGGGTTTCTTGCATTATCAACAAGCCCCCGAAATCTGTCCAGTAATTTTTGTTCAGGCTGCGGCGAGCCGAAGTCAGGCGGAGTATAAAGTCTTACTGAAAGAGAGCCATCATCCTAGGGCATTAAGCAAAAAAATCCCCAAATTCCGTGCCAAGGAGCTTCATCATCTTGTCATAATCACGGCTTCTGATGTATGCTATGGCAAAAACCGGGTTCTTACGGAAGTCCAGCTTCACATAATCAATCAGCTCAACCTGTTTTTGCAGGTAGTTCCGGAATCTCTCGTGATCGGGCTGCTGTGTGTTTAAATCAACATTTTTACCATTATATGCCAGGATAAACGCATAGCTATATTGATGCCGGCTGAGTCAGATAGTCTCCCAATCTGGGGGCTGATTTCCGTAGCTATTGAAGGTGAGATCTGCCAGCCCAAATCCGCCATAGCGCATAGGATTGAACTCAATCGGGATAAACTGGGTTCCGCGCAGTTTGAATTCCGCGTGAATGGGGAAATTCCTCAGGTTCAAGATCGCTCCAAACTCATCAAAAAATCGGAGGAAGGATTCCAGGTACTTATCGAAGAGTTCTTTATTGCTGTAATACATCAGGTGTGCGTAATCCGGTTTCTCCGGCACGGGATGATGATAGATATTGGTGATTACCGCGTGGCCCAGCTCATCGTAAAAC
>CAXYWN010000199.1:0-3848 GCA_964292625.1 uncultured bacterium | reverse complement strand
CGGTGCTCACCAAGCGATTGATTCAAAAGCACGGGAACACCCTCACCAACAGCGTTTCCTTTCTCGGCGGGGCCGCGATCCTTTTTCTTTACAATGCCCTGACAGCCAAACCTATGCTCTTTCCGATTACCTGGCAGTCCACTGCAATCATGTTGTATTTGGGCGTGATTGTTTCGGGGATAAGCTATCTGATGTTCTTCGAAGGCATGAAAAGCCTCGGCGCGGGCCCGGCCTCAATGTACTTTTTCCTGAAACCTGTTTTGGCGTCGCTACTGGCTGTGCTATTCTTGCGGGAGGTGCTCGCTCCGCTGCAGATCGCAGCTATAGTTGTGATCGTAACGGGGCTCACCCTGTCGCGGGTACTGAAACGCAAGAAGCCTCAGTCTCAGTCCGAATAGGCTGTTTGCGGCCTAAGCTGCAAGCCTTTATTTATCGGACGGATATCAACCTTTATCTCTGAGTTCCCTCAAGACGCAGTCCTCGATGGAGGCGGCGTCCAGCCCCGCTGCTTTGTAAAGGTCCTTGGAGGTTCCGCTGCCGGCGTAAGCTTCCACTCCAATCTTGACCAGACGGGCGCTGAGGCCCGCGGCGATGAGATTGTCGGCGATAATGGAGCCAAGGCCGCTGTGAACGTTGTGATCCTCCACGGAGAAGATCAAGCCCGTGTGGGCGGCTTGTCGGATGAGTTTACTGTCCAGGCAGAGCGGACTGGAAACATAGACGAGCTGCAGGAAAATTCCCTGCTCGCGGAGTTTATCCACTGCATCCAAGGCGTTGCCAGCCGGGGTCCCGGTCACAAACATGGTGGCTTTGTTCCCCTTGCGAAGGATGTCCGCAGCGCCATATTCAAAGTCGTAGCCCAAGTCGTAGAAAAGCTGGTCATCCTCGTCTTGGAGGATGGGCAATTTGGAGCGGCCCATGGTTACAACGTAGTTTCCGGGCTTGTTGATCAGCCAGCGGAATATGCGGTCGGTCTGATTGGGATCGGCGGGACAGATGAGGCGAAAATCGTAGAGGTTGCGGAGCAGGCCAATGTAGTCGATGCACTGATGTGTTTTTCCGTCTTCGCCAACGTCGAGTCCCACGTGGGTGAGTACCACTTTCAAGTTCGTGTGGTTGATGTCGTTCAGGCGCTGCATGTTATAGACCTCATCCAGGCCGAACATACCAAAATCCGCCCAGAATGTCTGGATCCCGCAGGTGGAAAGTGCTCCGCTTACAACGGCGGTGTTGTGTTCCATGATACCCGATTGGATGAAGCGGTCGGGAGTCACCTTGGCAAAATCACCTGTCTTGACGCTGGACTGGAGGTCGCAATCGAGCACCACGATTGGGGTGGGGTTATCGAGGTTAATTTTGGCAAGATCGGCGATGGCGCTGCCCCAGGCACTGCGGTTGTCTGTGGATTTGTCATAGACGATGGGCTGGCTGGGTTTCAGAGTGCATTTTAGCTTGAAAACGCGGTGGTCCGGTTCTGTTTCCGGTGCCTTAAAACTCTCGCGCAGCAGGCGATATTTCTCCATCTGGTTCGGCTGGTCCAACACTTTTAGGGCCTCATCCAACTGCTCTGCGGAAAGAGTCGAGCCGTGATATTTGGCTTGGTTTTCCATGAAAGGAACGCCTTTGCCCATCACCGTATGGGCGAGGATCATCGTTGGCAGGTCGGATTCCTGCACGCTGGCGAGGGCCGAGAAGATTGCCTGATAGTCATGCCCGTCGATCTCCAGCACCTTCCAGCCGTCGGATTCCCAATTGCTGCGGATATTCTGGGGCAACACATCGGAGATGTTTCCGCTGATTTGCAGGCGGTTGTAGTCCACGATTGCCGCGAGATTGTTGAGGCCGTATTTGACGGCGAAGCGCCGGGCTTCGGAGATCTGGCCCTTTTGTTGTTCGCCATCGCCCATAAGGGTCCAGACCCTGTACGGAATCTGCTTGATGCGGGAGGCCAGGGCCATTCCGGCCGCGGCTGAAAGTCCCTGTCCCAGGTTGCCGCTGCTCCATTCCACTCCCGCCAGCTCGCGTTCAATATGTCCTTCATAGACGCTGCCTAAAAGGCGAAATTGCGAGATTGCACTCTCAAGATCATGATATCCCATGAGGCAAAGAGCGGCATATACGGCGGGGGAGATGTGCCCATTGCTGACCACGATACGGTCGCGGTCTTCCATGAAGGGATTGGCGGGGTCGTGCCTGATTACGCTGTAAAGCGCCAGCAGCAAATCGATGCTAGACATCGAACCGCCGGGATGGCCGGAAGCTGCCAGGGAAGTCATGCTCAGGATAGCTGCCCGGGCTTGGGCAGATTGTTCCTGCATTGTGGAGATAGTTTCACTTGTAGTCATTTTCACCTCATATTCGCCTAAAAAAGAAATGGCGGTTTGACCCACATTGTGGCAAGACAAACCGCCGGAAACTTTGGTGGAGCATAGCGGGATCGAACCGCTGACCTCTTGACTGCCAGTCAAGCGCTCTCCCAGCTGAGCTAATGCCCCACATGCTGGATAGCTTGGTCACATATCCTGAAGGTCGGCTTTTCTGTCAAGCAGAATTTGATCCGAAGATTTTGACCTTGACAAGAACAACCTATCCAAATTTATGGCAAATCTGCGGGGTGTAGCGCAGCCCGGTTAGCGCACTGGTTTTGGGAACCAGGAGTCGGAGGTTCAAATCCTCTCACCCCGACCACCTTGATTCATATCAAGTGGGCGCTTAGCTCAGCTGGAAGAGCGCATGCCTTACACGCATGATGTCGGGGGTTCGAGTCCCTTAGCGCCCACCATCATTATATAGAAGCAATTGGGAAGGAACATGAAAATCGCCGTGACCGGAGCCAATGGCTTTGTGGGCAGCAACATCGCGAACCATTTTCACACCTTGGGGCACGAAGTCATCGCGATTGTGCGCCCGCATTCCTCTTTAAAACTGCTTGACCCGGCCATTGAGATCCGGCGTACGGATTACCAGACAGACCTTAAAAAAGCGATCCGGGGAGTGGAGGTCCTCATCCACAATGCCGGCAGCACCCGCACCCGCAGCTTTGATCAGATGGTGGCCGCCAATGTTGGCACCACGCGCCGGGTGATGGAAGCTTTCAACCTTTCAGAAACCGGACGGCGTCTGGTTTATATCAGCTCCCAGGCGGCTTCTTGTCCATCCCTCACAAATGAGCCAGTTCGTGAATCAGATACCTCCTCGCCGGTTAATTGGTATGGACGCAGCAAGCTTTTAGCCGAGCGGATCATTCGTGCCGAATGCGAGAAAGAGTCGGTCGTGGTGCGTCCGGTGCCGGTCTATGGTCCCGGAGAAAAAGACTTTTTGCAGATCTTCAAAGCTGTCAAGGCCGGAGTCAGCTTTCATATCGGAAGCAAAGATCAATACATCAACCTGATCCACATCGACGAGCTTTGTGATTTAATCAGTCTCTGTTGCACTGAGGCCCAGGCCGCGGAACAAGTATTTTTTGCGTCCGACGGCGAAACCTACACTCAAAGAGAATTTATGACTATTTCAGCCCGTCTGCTGGGGAAAAAATCGCTCCAAATCACCATACCGGTTCCTCTAGCGATGGCAGGTTTTTATGTCGGAGAACTATTTGAGACTCTCACCGGCAGGGTCACCTTATTAAACAAACAGAAGATGAAGGAACTGATCAAGCTCAACTGGGTTTGCAGTATTGACAAAGCTCGGGACTTGCTCGGCTGGAATCCGCGCGCGGACCTGGAAGCCGGTCTGCGTAATACTTTCGCCTGGTACATGGAACACGGATGGTTATAAGACCAAAACCGGGGATACTTTTCCTTCTCCTGATCCTCTGCGCGGCAGCGCTTTTTGCTCAAACAGAAGCT
>CAXYWN010000198.1:0-3855 GCA_964292625.1 uncultured bacterium | reverse complement strand
GGGTTTTTCTGCCGTTCTTTTTCTTGCTTCCGGTGGCCATATCCTTATTCCTAAACGCTGAACCGGATGGAGATGATATCCCCGTCCTGAACGATGTATTCCTTGCCTTCCAAGCGGAAGAGTCCCTTCTCGCGCAGATGCTTTTCGCTGCCATGCTCCATCAGTTCGTCATAGCGGAAACATTCAGCCCGGATGAAGCCCCTGGCCAGATCCGAATGGATTTTGCCGGCCGCGGTGACCGCGTTGTCGCCTGTTTCGATTGTCCAGGCGCGCACCTCGTCTGTGCCCACGGTGAAAAAGCTGACGTAGCCCAGGATCTTGTAGCAGAGGTGGGTAAAGCGGTCGCGGATGCTTTCGCCGATGCCCATGTCTTCCATAAATAGCTGCGCCTCTTCGCTTTCCAGCTTGCTCAGTTCTTCCTCAAAGGTTCCGGCGATCACCTCTGTGGTGAAGCCTTTGGCGGTGATCTTCTCTTTCAGTTCTTCAAAGGAGTGATAGTCGTCTTCGGCGCAGTTGATCAGCACCAATATCGGTTTCTGGCTGAAAAAGCGGAAGCCGCGCAGGACTTTTTCCTCATCCGGATTCAGCTTCAGCGAACGCAGCGGCTCGCTGGACTGGAGGTGCTCACAGACCTGGCGCAGGATCTTTTCCTCAAACTGGATGGCGGAAGTTTTCACGCCCCGCTTGTAGCTCAGTTCGATTTTTTCCAGCCGCTTTTCCGCCACAATCATATCTGCCAGCAGCATTTCGTCTTCAAAGGATGCCAATTGCTGCAGCGGATCTCCGGCGGCGTAAAGTTCTTCTATCTCATCGTCGGCGAAAGCGCGCAGCACCAGCACGAAACCCTCGTTGGCCTTAATATCAGAAAACAGCGCGTTGTCCGGATTTTCAGCGTGAGCGGAAAAGATGCCCGGATAATCGCGGTATTCGATATGAGCATAAATCGTCTTTTTGGGTTGATAGAGTTCGCTGAGTTGGGTGACCCGTTCGTCCGGCACCTGCACCACCCCGATATTGGCTTCCGTGGCCGGCATCGAATATTTATCGGTGCTGGCGGAACTGCCGGTGAGGGCGTTGAAGATGGTGGTTTTGCCGCTTTTAGGCAGGCCGATGAGTGCGATCTTCATGGTTTTGCTTTCTCCGTAAGGATTCTCAGGGAGCGGACTTCCGTTGAGCTGAGGTAACGCCATCTGCCCAGAGGCAAATCTTTCAGCATCAGGGTGCCGAATTGCATGCGTTTGAGATGCAAGACTTTGGCGCCCACGGCTTCTATCATTTGGCGGATCTGGCGTTTGCGGCCTTCGGTGATCACCATTTTAAGGGTCATGCCCTGGCCGGCTTCGTTTTTCACAAAAACTCCCGCGGGATGCGTGATCCCGCCCTCAATATGCACTCCCTGGCGCAGGTCCTGCAGTTCTTTTCTGTTCAAATGGCGGTTTATCTCCACCCGGTAAACTTTTTCTATCTTACGCGTCGGATGTGTGAGGCTTTGGATCAGGTCGCCGTCGTTGGTGATCAGCAGCAGGCCTTCGGAATTTTTGTCCAGGCGTCCGGCATAGCGCAATTTGGCGGCGCTTTCCGGGAGCAGGCTGTAAATGGTCTCGCGCGCCAGTTCGTCGGAATGGGTCACAACGTAGCCCCTCGGTTTGTTCAGCATCAGATAGACCCTTTCCGCGTTTCGCTGCAGCTCTTTGCCTTCATAGCTTACAGTATCGGCCGCCGGATCGATCCTGCGGCTTAAATCCAGACACGGTTCGCCATTCACGCGCACCTTGCCCGCGCGAATTATTTCGTCCGCGTCACGGCGTGAACAGACGCCGCATTCCGCCAGCCAGCGGTTCAGGCGGATGCCCTCACCAGGTTTCGAGGCTGTTTTGGATGATCGTGGTGAAGAGTCGCGAGATGAGTTCATCGGTTGCTTCCGCCTTATTTCTTGATTTAGCCGTGCTGGGACTGTCCGGCGTAACGGCGTAGGGCTCGTTCAGCGCCAGATTTTTGTTTTCGTAGATTACCTGGTTGTTGATCAGGTCGGTGAAAATGATACTGCATGACAGGCTCAGCATATAGTCCTGGACATTATTGCCGCTGTCGTAGCTATAAACTTTTTCGGAGAAATCCTGGATGACCCCCTCCAACGTGCAATCCGGCTGCTGGGTCACCAGTTTCAGGCGGCCGTCTCTGTTGAATTTTTGCGTGAGTCCGTTGGGCCCCGTGTCGCCCAGATCGAACTGGGGACTTTGGTTCTCAAAAGAGCGCACAGCAATTTTTTTCAAATGCGGGTAAGCATTTGAATAGACGGAGTATGAGCATCCAAAAAGTACCGCCGAAAGCAGTCCAAAGCAAATAAACTTCTTGACCATTATGCCATCCTCAAAATATTCTGTATCTTTGTCAAGTTAAACCTTGCAGAAAGACCCGAATACTATAATTCAACACGCCCAACCAAGGGAGGTAAAGAATGGCAAAAAAGTATCTGTCGAAAGCCGACACGGCCAAAAAACTGAAGGTCTCCGAACGCGTCGTCCAGGAGATGATGACCAGCGAAGTCTTCGAAACCAAGCTGGTGGGGAAAAACCTCAAGATCGACGAAGATTCACTCAACGAATGGCTGGAAAACCTCAATAAGTCGGAAGAAAACATGCTTGCTCTCAAGCGCGTCATCTGCCACTTTGAGGAATACATGCGCCCGGAAAACATCTTTTTGGATTTTGAAGCGGAAAACAAATTTGAC
The DNA here is from genome assembly GCA_964292625.1 of uncultured bacterium. Taxonomy (GTDB): domain Bacteria; phylum Cloacimonadota; class Cloacimonadia; order Cloacimonadales; family Cloacimonadaceae; genus Syntrophosphaera. The sequence continues at coordinate 1,124 of CAXYWN010000198.1, read as the reverse complement.
GCCATCCGCATCCTCAGCGTCAAGGCCAAGGAACTGAAACTTGTCCGCGATGCCCGCTGGCTCTACGAAGTAGTGGTTGCCCGCGAGGAACTGATCTCCACGGCCATCGGCCACGGTGTGGCTTTGCTGCATCCGCGCCACCTGCATCCGTCCAAGATCAAAACCCCCAGCATTCTCTTCGGACGCTCCAGCGTGCCGGTGGATTTTGACGCGCCGGACAACAAACCGGTGAACATCTTCTTCATGCTGCTGCTGCACAACGACAAACAGCATCTCTTCAGCCTTTCCTACATTTCCAAACTGATCATGAATCCGGAAATCCTGGCCGCCTTCAGCACCGCTGCCGACGTGCAAGAGATCCACAACTGCCTCACCGTCCTGCCCGAACAGCAAAATATCTAATATGCCCCGCATCCGCGTGATCCTTGGCAGTAAGAGCGATCTGGCCGCCTGTGAGCCGGTGAAGCAAATCCTGGAAGAATTCGGCATCGATTACGACTTTTACGTCTCTTCCGCTCACCGGAGCCCGGAAAAAACCGCCCGGCTGGCTCAAAATGCCGAAACCGAGGGAGTTCAGGTGATCATCGCGGCTGCCGGAATGGCGGCCCACCTGCCCGGAGTGATCGCCTCCCACACAATCCTGCCCGTGATCGGAATTCCCCTGGCCAGCGGAGCTCTGGGCGGTCTGGACGCTCTGCTCTCCATCGCGCAGATGCCGCCCGGTGTGCCGGTCGCGATGGTCGCCGTCGGAGGCGCGAAAAACGCCGCCCTGCTGGCGATCCAGATTCTGGCTCTGCAAGATCAGAAGATCAGGGAACAATTCCGCGCCTATAAACTGAAACTGGCAGAAAACTAAGGCTCTTTTCCCTGCCTGAGCTGAACAGTGATAGGTTCAGCTCGTGCTGATATGAGGAGCGATTGCTTTTCTAATCCCTCAGCCCGTTCCAGATCTCAAAGCAAAACAATTCTGTTCTAATGTGTCTCCCTCCGGGCTTATCCGATTTGGATGGCACAGGTCACCACTCGGTTTGAAAGAGTGACATAATATCTCACGAGCCTCAACATCTCATGTATGGTCAAGGCCCTAAAATGCCCATCTGGAGCTCTCGACGAAACTTTTTAAC
>CAXYWN010000197.1:0-3864 GCA_964292625.1 uncultured bacterium | reverse complement strand
ATCACATAGGTTAGGGATGGCTGTCAGGAGTTTGTGAGCAGAAATCAGGATAAATTAGGGACGCGGCTGGCCTGCGTGGTTTCCATGGCCGCCGTGGTTGTACCCGCCGCCTGAACCACCTTGATTGTTATTGCCGCCAGGGCCATAATGACTGCCATATCCGCCGTTACCGGGGTGACCAGGAACTTTTACATGATAGGAATTATGGTGATGGTACCAGCTGGTGGGGTTCCAATAAGGCCAGTAGGGAGGCGGCTGGACCTGCTGCCTGGCCAAGCTGAAATGAAATACTGTGGGATTGCGCAGAGCGTCTCTTTGATGTTGGTAGTTGAAGGGGACAAAGATCTGCTGGCGGATTGGGATAAAACCTTGTTTTGAGATCACGACGTCGAAGTTCCGGCCGGGAACACCCCAATTATAGCTCATGTATTGATCCATGGAAACTGGGATAACCTGACTGGGAGTGGATCCCAAATATTGATTTGTGCCATAGAGAGTGATTGTCGCGTTCCCGGGTTCGGTCTGAATCTGGAACGCGCCGAAGATGTTCTGGGCACTGAGCAGCCCGGCCATCAAGGTGAGGCAGGCGATCACAATAAGTCTCGGTTTCATTTCTTCCTCCTTGGGGAATGATCTATTCTACAAATAGTACCTCCCAGATAACAAAACCTGCACACAAAAAAAGACCGGCCTGAAAACCATAAGCGAAATCAGGCGCGGTCAATCTAAGCTTAGTTGTTTATTAGAGGTTTTCGATATTCTTCAGCGGCTTGGGGGCTGTCGCGGGAGAGACACCTTCCATGGTAAGATAGCCAGTCAGGGGCGATCCGCTGGCGTTTCCAGCTGCGTCAACCCGGAAGAACTGGACTGGAATCCTGTTCGGCAGATCGTTCTCATGAGTGATGAACTTGCCAGCCGCGTCCCTGGCGAAGGGATTTTTATGCAGCCAGGCCAGGCCGATGGCGGCGTTACCGTCTTCAGCGTTGACGTTGCGGCGGGAGGAGCCAATTGCCAAACGCTGTTCCAAAGAGAGATTGGGCGAATTGATGCTGGAGGTAACCGTGCCCAGGCAGACTCCGTCTTTAAAGACTTTGCGATGCGAGGCGATTCCTTCCGACACTATGAGGATCAGGGCTTTTTGGGGATTGCTTGCAAAGGCTTTTTCCAGCGCGGCTTTGCCCATGAATTCAGGCTTGCTCATATCCACCCCGGCCTCGAAGAGCGGAGCGTTGATCGGATTGTGATGAGGGTCGTATTCGCTTCCCATCAGCGGTAGCCCGACAGGTCCCGCGGAAATGCGGTTTTCATCTCTGCCGCCAAGTCCGACCAGCAAGCCACCCAAATCCAGGGCCCGGCTGACGATCTTTTTGAAGTCTTCCGCGGCTTTGGAGGCTGGCAGATAAAGCTCCCAGCCCCAGCGGCTGGTATAGCCGGTGCGGCTGATCAGATAACGGGCTCCGTCGAGTTCAAACTCGTTGAAGGTGAAATAGTTCATATTCTTTTCTGGCTGATTGCGGTTTTTGAGCACTTCCGCGCCGAAGATCTCTTTGATCACCTTGTAGGAAAGTGGCCCTTGAATGTCCACCTTGACGAGTTGATCGGAAATGTCGGTCGCCTCGACCTCTTCTGAATCCAGCTTGTGAGCCATGATGCGGTCGATGTCAGCGATCATCTCTTCTCCGTCAACCTGGTCGGTGATATCGTGGCCGGCATTGATCACGGCGATAAACTCCGTCTCGTCAATGCGCATCAGGATCATATCGTCCTGCACGCCACCCTGCTCATTCAGTAGGAGGGTATATTTGCAGGCGCCCACCTTCATCTCGCTAATCCGGCCGGCCAGAGCGCGGTCCAGCAACGCAGGAGCGTCTTTGCCGCGAAAACGGATCTGGCCCATGTGGTCTATGTTGTAAACGGCCAGGGTGTTCACGGCGGCTGCTTCTTCCAATATGGAAGTAAGGTAGTTTACGGCCATGTCGTACTGGCCAAAATTGTTGCGTTTGATCTCCTGGAGAGGGATGCCTCTTTTGTTTGCTAAAAGAGGGAGATACCAGTTTTGTTCCAGTTCGTAGAGGAAGGTCCTGCGCCGAATTGCGGGGCAAGCGAATCCAAGTTTTGCCATTATTGACTCCTTATATTGATAATAACTAAATTCCTTCTCGCCAAACGATGCGGCCATCCAGCATTGTGAGGAGCGACGAAGCTTCCAGCCAGTATTCCGCAGGCAGAGCGGTGAAATCTTTCAGGACAATCAGATCAGCTATCTTGCCGGGAGCGATCGAACCGCAGTGGGCTTCTGCTCCGGAAAGCTTGGCTGCGTCCAAAGTGTAAGCCTGAATTGCCTCCCAAACGCTTATCCGCTGTTCTGGGAACCATGTATGTGCTTCTGGGTCAAGCTTACTTTTGCGTTCGATGGCGGTATATATGCCTTTGAAGGGGTTGATCGTTTCGATCGGGGCGTCTGAACCAAATCCCAAAGTGATCCCTGCGTCCAGCAAGGATTTAAGGCAATATGCTTCCTCGCGCAGGGAATGCCAGTACTTCTCGATCATATCGACGTCGTTGGCCAGATGAACCGGTTGAATGGCGCAGCGGATACCTGTTTGTTTGAGCCGGGGAATGTCTTCGAGAGTGATGGATTGCACATGTTCCATGCGATGCAGCAGGGATTTGTCCGGATGACTTTCCTTAAGCCGCATAAAAGTTTTGATGACCGCGCTGACCGCCCTGTCCCCTATGGCGTGGATAACGCTGTAAAATCCTTTGTCGGCAGCTTCCGCCGCCAGCCGGTACATTTCATCTGCGTCAAGCCGCAGGATACCACGGTTGTTGTCAGAGCCGGGATACGGGACAAATATAGCGGCGGTTTGTGAACCCAAAGCGCCGTCGGCAAAAAGCTTCAGTCCGCCCAATCGAAACCATTCATCTCCATCTCCAGAATGCTTTCCTGCCTCGGCTAACGCAAGCATCTGCTCGGAATAGAAATGCCGGATTACCCTGATTTGGTGGCTCTCGCGCACATATCGCTCCAGGATTCCGGCTCCGGTTTCGTTCTCCATACTGTGAACAGTGGTGAGGCCAAGTTTGTGAATCTCCCGAATTGTCTCTTGCAGACATTGCCGGGTCTGCTCTTCCGAAAGAGGCACGATATAGCTGTCAACTAGTTCCGAGGCTGTTTCGGACAGGATGCCAGTTGGCTTGCCGCTGTCATAACGCCAGATCTTTCCACCCGGTGGGTCGAGCTGACGGTCTGGTATTCCGGTTTCCCGCAGTGCCGCGGAATTGCACCAGCGGCTGTGATAGTCTTTGCTGTACAGGGCCACGGGGGTATCAGGAAAATACTCGTCCAGCAATCTGCTGTTCAGGTATTGGGGTTCGTCCAAAGAGTTTTTATCCCAGCCCCCGCCGAGGATCCAATGCGGCAAGGCTGGATTCTTGTGCCGGTAAGTTGCAAGCCTCGACCTTATTTCCGCGATGCTGACACAGCCGATAAGATCTATTTGAGTGTGATACTTGGCATATTCGGTGAAGTGGGTGTGAGTGTCCGTGAAAGCCGGGAGCACCATGTTTCCCTGCAGATCAATGATCTCATAAGCACCCGGGGAATTGTGCTGGCAATCTTCCAGACTGCCGATCGTTCGTATCCTGCCATCTGCTACAAGCAGCGATGCGTTCACCATCGCGCCCGGAGTTTCGCAGGTCAGTAGTCTGCCGTTAGTAAAGATATAGTTCATTTATAATGGTCCTCAAAGCGGTTTCCAATTTGTTGGGTGGATCGGCGATATTCAGGCGAATCCAACTCTGCGAAGCTGCTCCGAAGGCCCTCCCCGGCACGCAGGTCACACCCTTGGAGGCCAGATTCCG
>CAXYWN010000196.1:0-3908 GCA_964292625.1 uncultured bacterium | reverse complement strand
CCAACTGGCGCCATGGGTGGCTTTCAAAACAAATTGGTTGGGAAGGTCAGGCAGGGCTTTCTCGATTTCTGGATAGCTTTTAAATACTCCATACAGTTCATTAAGTAATCCCTTTCCTGCTTTCTCGGACACATATTCCCTTACAGAGAATTTGTCTGCGCATCTTGTCATTAGTTTGGTGGGCTTGGCTAGAATGACTTTCAACTGATGCTCGTTGAATGTTCTCGGATTGTCCAGATTCGGCCTTACACCGAATTTTTTAATGTGTTTCCGAACTATGTATTCTTCATCGGAGCAGCTGACATACCTGAGCCATTTCATAACCCTGAGATACCAATAGAATTGACTGGGAATCATGCTTTTAATTTGTTTTAATATCTTTTTTTTCATCTATTGAACCTTTTCAGCAGTCCGGGCACTTCTCCTGGGTCTGGCCTTTTATGCAGCAGCCACCTGTTGAAATCCCAAAAGCCCATAATCCTTGCAAGTAGGACTTTACCTGATCCATCTTGGCGGATTAGTCCCTTCAGCATTTGTTTCGGACAGCTTTTCGCGAGGAAAAGAAACGTGGATGCATAATAACTTAAAAAATTAATCCGTTCCATATGCTTGCTCCTCAATATTAGCTTTGATTTGATGTCATAATACTCTCGGATTGGATTTTGGGTTTTCCCGCCGATCGAAATGCTCCCTTTATGCCATATTTTCGCACGCGGGGTGAAAACCAAGCTAAAACCTTGTTTAACCGCCCTTAAGGCGTAATCCGCCTGCTCGGAGTTAAACCAGAAAGATTCGCAGTAATACCCCACGCTCCTGAACACATTCCCATGCATCAGCCAAAAAACATCGTCTATCATATCCATAACTATGTCTTCGCCAGGCAAACCGGGATCCTGGACATTCCTATACAATGGCTTAAATGTAAATCTCCTTCTGCTCACGGAGAGTGAACCCGTCTGCTGAATGATGTCTGGCTGGTGATAATCATACACTATGCCGGTGACGATGCATTTGTTCTCGTGGCGTCTAGACGCCCTTACCAATTCATTTATGGCAGCATCATCCAGCACCGTATCGTTGTTCATCACCAGAATGTATTCCGGATCAATCCGCTTCGCTTGCTTCAGACCCCGGTTGACTCCACCCACATAGCCATAGTTCTTGTCCAGGGGCAGCAGCTCCACGCCCTTGGGCAGGCCGGAGCGCAGGAGCTCCCTTTCCTCTTTCCGGGAACCGTTGTCCACCACTATCAAAAAGAAATTGGGATAATCGGACTTTAAAACCGACTCCACGCATTGCAGCGTTTCCCGTGCTGTGTTCCAGTTTACCGTCACCACCGCGACCAGCGGCTGGCCGTTCAAGCGTAAAACTCCCTGATGCTGCCAGTAATCAGAGCAAAGTCTGTCTCTGTAAGGTCTGGATAGAGAGGCAGAGTCACCAAGTCTTTCCAGATGCTTTCACTCACCGGCAATTCCCGGTAATAAGGCTCGTACATTTTGAACATGTGATTGGGATAATAGTGCACTCCGGTGGTTATATCTTTTTCCATGAGCCTGGCCCTCAGCTCATCCCGCCGGGGTACTTTGACCACGAAGTTATGGCAGGCGGGGAACATGTAATCCTTTACGGGGGGGCACCGAATCCCTGGAACATCACTTAGGTCTTTCCTGTAACGTTCAGACCAATAGCGGCGCCGGCCGTTCATCCATTCCAGTTTTTCCAATTGAGCCAGACCCAGGGCAGCGCTGATATCGTTCATGTGGTACTTGTATCCAGCCTCAGTGACGTCGTAAAACCAGTCGTAGCTGTTGCCTGCGCCGCGGTCGAAAGTATCCTTGGAAATCCCCACCCAGCGCAGCTTTTTAATTCTTTCGGCCCACTCGTCGTTGTTGGTGGTGAGCATGCCGCCATCGCCGGTGGCCAGGTTCTTCACCGCCTGGAAGCTGAAGGAGCCAAAGTCCCCGATTGAGCCCAGCATCTTGCCCTTGTATTTGCCGCCGCAGGCATGAGCACAGTCTTCGATCACGGCCAGCTTGTGCTCCCTGGCCAGTTCCATGATGGGATCCATGTCGCAGGCATAACCTCCGTAATGGACCACAATGATGGCTTTGGTACTGGGCGTGATCAGCTTCGCAATCTCCTCCACGCTTACATTCAGATTTTCCGGCTCCACATCGCAGAAGACCGGGATGCCGCCATTGTAGAGAATGGCATGGTTGGTGGAGACAAAGGTCATGGCGGGGCTGATTACCTCAGCATCCTTTACGTCAACGCACATCAGCGCCAGATGCAGGGCTGCGGTGGCGGAATTGAGTCCCAGAGCGTGCTCGTTGCCTATATACTCCGCGAATTTTCGTTCAAACTCATTTGTTTTGGGGCCCATGCCCCACCATCCGGAGTCTATTACTTCCTTGAGGTATTTCATTTCTAGTTCGTCGTGATAGGGTCGGTAAACAGGTATCATGTTTTTCCTTTATGCAAAAATCTCTTTCCAGCCGGGCAGTCCGGCATCTTTGTCTGATATCATCACTTTTTCCCGTGGTATTTTCCAGTCAATGGCCAAAAACGGGTCATCGTATCTGAGCCCCGTCTCTGCCAAGGGTTCATAATAAGCGTCGCATTTGTATTCCACCAGCGCTTCCGCGCTAAGCACGGCAAATCCATGCGCGAAACCTGCTGGCAGATAAAACTGCTGCTGGCTCTGGCCATCCAGTTCCACACAGACATGCCTGCCAAAGGTTTCAGATTCCCGGCGCAGGTCAACTGCCACATCCAATATCCTGCCCAGCGCACAGCGCACCAATTTCCCCTGGCCATAAGGGTTTTCCTGGAAGTGCAGGCCGCGTATTGTCCCGTAGCGGGAAAGTGACAGGTTGTCCTGTACAAACTCCACACCCAGAACTTCCCTGTACAAGCCAGCGCGGAAGGTTTCCAAAAAGAAGCCCCGGCCGTCTCTGAACAAGTCAGGGATTATCAGTACCAGTCCGGGAATATCAAGTTTTTTGACAGTCAAGTTTTTCTACCTTTTTGCAATCAGTACTGCTCATTTGTTGTACTGTGAGACAAGCTCGGGAGTCTCCAGTATCTTTTCCAGATAAAGCCTGTAGTCAGAAGCCGGTAGGGTAAGGATGTAGGCATCAAATTCTTCCCTGCTGATAAGATTCATCATGTAAGCTACTTCCTCCACACAGCCCACCTTCAGCCCTTGGCGTTTTTCAATCGCGCCGATGAACATAGACACTTCAAGCAACGCCTGCGGGGTACCGGTGTCCAACCAGGCTATGCCCCGACCCATAATCTGCACGTCCAGTTCCCCCCTCTCCAAATACAGCCTGTTCAGGTCTGTAATCTCCAGCTCGCCCCGGGCGGATGGCAACAGGTTTTGAGCCAGTTTGACCACATCGTTGTTATACACATAGAGTCCCACCACCGCGTAATTTGACTTTGGCTGCGCCGGCTTTTCCTCTAGGGAAACCGCTTTCCCGGTCTCATCGAATTCCACCACTCCATAACGTTGGGGATCGTTTACGTAATAGCCAAAAACAGTCGCTCCCCTGTTATTACTCAGCGCGTCGCGCAGAAAATCCAGCTTGCCGTAAAAGATGTTGTCGCCCAGGATCAGGGTTACGTCGTCTTCGCCAATGAAGTCCCGGCCCAGGATGAAGGCCTCGGCTATGCCTTTGGGTGCTGGCTGCAGCTTGCACCTTATTTTAAGGCCCAACTCCGTGCCGTCCCCAAACAGCTTTTGGTAAAAGCGGATGGTCTCGGCGTTGGAGATGATGAGCAGCTCCCTGTTGCCGGCCAGCATCAGGGTGGAAAGCGGGTAATAGATCATCGGTTTGTCGTAAATCCTTACCAGATGCTTGCAGTTGCAAAGCGGGGGGGGGTACATGCGGGGTCCGGCCCCG
>CAXYWN010000195.1:0-3920 GCA_964292625.1 uncultured bacterium | reverse complement strand
GGTTACGATTCTATAATGGGTATTTTGAGGAAAATCTTGCGCAAGTTCGGTTATGCAATATGAAGATAGAGCAGAGCGAAAACATTTCATGATAAATAATGAAGGGATGATTTAGTCCATTTCTGCTTGACAAAATCTTAGCACTCGAAAATGAGGTTTGCTAATTACGTAGTAAGCGTTATCATATTTACAGATTTTCAAAATAATATATGGAGGAACCATAATGAAACTGAGACCAATTGAAGAACATCTGGTAGTAAAGCCCGAGACCGCCGGGGCTGAAAAGACCATCGGGGGCATCATCATTCCGGATACCGCGAAAGAGAAACCGCAGATAGCGGAGGTGATTGCGGTGGGAACAGATGAAGACTTGCAAAAGATAGTTAAAGTCGGTGAAAAAGTCCTGTTCGGAAAATACTCCGGCACTGAAGTAGAGATCGAAGGCGAAAAACTGCTCATCCTCTCCAAGGACGACATCCTGGCCATAGTGGAGTAAGCATGCTCGAGATTACCAGCCAAAATTTCGAAACCGAAGTAATCAAATCCGATTTGCCGGTGTTAGTGGATTTCTGGGCACCCTGGTGCGGACCCTGCAAAGCCTTGGGCCCCACGGTGGAAAAGATAGCTGCTGAAACTGAAGGCAAGGTCAAAGTCGCCAAATGCAACATCGACAATGCTCCGGATATCGCCACCAAGCTGTCCATCATGTCCATTCCCACCCTGCTGGTTTTCCACAAGGGCGAGGTTGCCGCGCAACTGATCGGACTTGTGCAGAAAGACAAAATAATGGATAAACTCCGTCCCTACCTCTAAACACCACCTAATAATAAACAAACGCCCTGATGGAAATCATCGGGGCGTTTTTTTATTGGATTGTGATTGGTTCAAATTTCAAACAATGTTTCTGGCCTATTTTCTATTAGTCTGACTTCATCGCTTCTGTCCAGCAAATCCGGGATCAAAGGCTGTAAACCTTTACGCGTCTTATTCCGCTTTAAGTTCGCGGGTCATTAGCTCCAGGATGGCATCGCGGGGGTTCTTATCCTGGTAAAGAGTGGCATGGACTTGTTCGGTAATGGGCATTTCCACGTTTTTCTGCTTTGCCAGGGCAAAAACTGATTTGGTTGTAACCACGCCCTCGGCCACCATCTTCATCTCAGCGACTATCTCATTCAGTTTACGACCGGAGCCGATTCCAAAACCAACGAGGCGGTTGCGGCTATGTGGCGAAATGGAGGTGGTGATGAGGTCTCCGACTCCGGAGAGGCCCAAAAAAGTTTCCGCATTCGCTCCGCATGCCACTCCCAATCTTTGGATTTCCACCAGACCGCGAGTAAGCAAGGCTCCCATGGTGTTGTCGCCAAAACCAAGTCCGGCAACAATCCCGGCAGCAATGGCGATCACGTTTTTCACGGAGCCCCCAAATTCGACTCCCAGTAGATCGGAGCTTCTATAAGTCCGGAAATAAGGATTGCTGAAAACGCTTTGCAAGTCTTTCAGTAGATCATCTTCATGGCCGGCGACGACCACGGTGGTCGGGATTTGACGGGCAACTTCCTCGGCATGGCTGGGTCCGGAGAGGGTGCAGATCCGCTTGTGGATTGAATTAGGAAGTATTTGCCGCAAAATTCCACCGATGGTGAGCAGGGAATTTTCTTCGATTCCCTTGGCCACGTTTACCACGGCGAGCAGATGCTTGGGGTCCCAGATCATTCTTTTAGCCGCCTCTGGTATCAGCGATAGAGTAGAACGAAGAAATTGAGTAGGGGTGGCCAAAACGATCAGTTGTGGCTGAAAATTGGCCAGGGCAAGGAAATCTCCGGTGAATAAGATTGTTTGGGGAAGAACGATATTGGGAAGGAGCACAGGATTGGCGTGCGTGTTCTGAAGAGTGGCCAGAAAGCCGGGATCATGCTCCCAAACAAGAACCTGATGGGTGTTATCGGCCAGAAGTTTGGCTAAAGCAAGACCCCAACTGCCTCCGCCAATAATTGCTACTCGCATCCGTGCTCCGAGGCTTACTTCTTCGCGCTGGTTGGCAGTTTGAGCTTGCAGATCAGTTCCAGATCTTCGTCGTCATCATCATCCAGTTCGAAATCATCATCGTCGGATTCGTCCGCCATCCAGTCCGGGCAAAAGAGCAGGTCTTCCTCAAAGTCCCAACCATCCACGTTTTCGATGCCGAATCTTTCCAAAAGATCGTTTTCCCAGATTGTGTAATAGGCCGTGCCATCTGTAACTGCCCAAACCAAGATGGGGCTTGAGTAGCGACGGAGTTCAATCTTGTGGTTGTCGGAAAGATCAAGGAACTCCCGGATCTTCTTGATGTTGCTTTCTCTTTTAAATTCCATGGTGCGCACCTAAAAGCTGTATTTGACTGTGGCAGAGACCTTGTTTTCACTGTAATCCCGAGCGCGGCGTACTTCTTCCACAGGCGACTCTACATTCCTATAGGCGTGAGAGTAGTCAAGCTTTAAATTCAAGCTGGGGTTTAGCTCGAAATTAAGGGCGGCATCAGTACGGTAGATGAAATCGGCGCGGCCGCCATACCAGGGATCGGTGGATTGGAAGAAACGTTCTTCATAAGAAAGGCTGAATTCGGGATAAAAGCGGGGGCTGTTTGGCTTGTTTTCAGAAAGGGGGGCGCTTTTCAGGCGGATGTTTCCGCTGTAGGAGTTGCTTTCATAGCTGCCGTCCTCGGCGTCGTGGCGATGGTTGTCGTATATCCGATAGCGGTAGTTGGCGCCCAGGCTGAAGGTGGGAAAAGCATAGCGGGCGCCGATGCCGAGGGTGGTGGCATCGGCGTCGAACTCGGTCCAATATTGGTTGTAATAGTATTGTTCATAGCGGCCGAGAAGCTGCATGGTCACGTTTTTAATGGGTTTGAGGGTGAGGTCACCGCGGTAGAGATTGCGCGCGTAGCTGTATTTTTCCAGCTTTTCGGTACCGTCAGAATCGATGTAGCTGCGCACGTAATTATCCGGGTAATAACCGTAGAGGGCAGTGAAGTTCCAGTAATAGCGTTCCACCCGCAGGCGGAAGAGGGCGTCCTGGCGCTGTTTATCGGGGTTGGAAATATTCTGTGAGACATTGGCGGTCACAGAGGGAATGAACTTCCACCACTGATAGCGGATGGGATAGGCCAGATCGAAACGAGCGCCAAGCGAAAGGTCGTCGGTGGTCTTCACATAATCAAGGTTGGGATGGCTGTGATCCCAGCGGTTAAGGTCGTACTCCGAAAGTTGGAAAACGTTGTCCGAATAGCTGGCTCCCAATGAAACTCCTACTTCCAGCTGGGCCGCCAGAGGGCGTGGAATCAGGATCAGAAACAGGGCCAGGCTCATGATGATGGGCAAGATATTGCGGTGCAATTTGCCTGGCTGCTTTTCCGGCAAACGCTCATCCTGTTCCGGCTGCCGATGATTATCTTTGGTAATCCCGGGCTGAGAGTCAGGCGTGGGTTCCAGGGGTACTTTTTTACTGGGTTCAGGCATGAGATTCCTCAATCTGCCTTACGCAAAACAGGCCGGGCGAAAAACATGTGCTCGCTTTTGGCGCGCAGTTCGAAATCCGCCGAGCCGCTGTTATCCGGCAGTTCGAGTTTCATTCCGGTACTCAGATGATCCACCCCCACGGCTTTGTATTTGGTGGTCCGGCGGAGCGAAAACTCGTAAGTGTCCAGCAATTCCCCATTGCGGTATAGTTCAAAGACCGGCTGGCTGCGGTCGAGCAACCTGGCCCGCACATAAACGATGGCCTTGCGGCCGTTATTCAGGGTAAATTTCAACCCCTGCGAAGGATTGAATACGTAATATGGGCTTTCGGTGCCGTTGTGACTGATCGTGATAACACCGCCGTGAGCCCTGACTGCGAGGTTTGCCGGCTTGCTGGCTTTTGGTTTGGGCGCGGCATTTACGGCG
>CAXYWN010000194.1:0-3933 GCA_964292625.1 uncultured bacterium | reverse complement strand
TGCGCGCTCCGATCTGATTCATGGGAAATGTGGCAGAAGCCAATGCCAAACCAGGCATTAGCAAGCATAAACACATTAGGGGCAGAAATTTAATTGCTCGCATGACTAATACTCCTCTATTTTATTCTGTTATTGGTTGCGCGTATTTGGTAAAACTGCTTTGCCTGGGCAGCTTCGGTCCAGGTGTTATTATCTGTGCTGCCCAGAAGCTGGTATTCTCCGTCTGGGTTATCAGCGCCATAAATCCTGTATGCAGCGCCAGGAATGGAATCCCACGCCAGGATTATCTGTCCGTTGAGTAAGCCGATTCTAAGGTTTTCAGGACTTGGCAACTGTCCTCCTGCGGTCACTGTAAGCAGAACAGGGACTATCTGTTCCTGATTTGCTCCGGCGACCCTGATAAAGGCTTGATAATCACCGGGGTAGAGATCATAACTGCTGATGCTCAAACTAATGATATTGCTTGCTCCGGCTTCGAGGTTGCCCTCCAATGCAGAAGCGTTCAGCCAGTTAAAATCTTGGTAAATTTCAAATACGGGGCTCAGCTCCAATACCTGCTGATCGCTCAAATTGCTGATCCGCAAACGATAGTTGGCGCCACACAGATGCCAAACTTGCCACTCGCATGCTCCCAGGTTCACTCCATTATATATCTGTTCCCAGTTTTGGCCGTTGTCGCCGCTAAGTTCAAGCTTAACATTGGGAATGTCCCCAATGGTGTTCCAGTTCAAAATATAGGTACTGCCATTGAGGAACCTCTGCCCGGGATCGACATTTAGGAACTGGAATCCGGGCACAAATTCCTGGATCTCAAAATATCCGGCGGATTGAGCGTTTATCGAGGGATCATGACTGGCCGCCACCAGCATGAGACACTGCTCAGATAATTGCTCCGGCACTGTCCAAAGATAGCTGCCGGAGTTCGCATAAGACGAGGCAACGGATTGCCAATTTCCACCGCCATTATAAGATACACTGATCTCCACCTGCGGAATCTCGCCTGTACTTTCCCAGATTATTTCGCGCTGCTCACCCACCCGCCAAATCTCTCCGCCATTTGGCTGTAGCAGGCTCAACTGGTGGTTGGGGCCAAAAGTGATGGCGATATTGGGGCGTTTAGCGTCCACGCTGTATGAACCGGTGTCCCTATTCCAGACCTGCTTTGCGGTGGCGTCTGCTCCATTATTGAATTGGACAGTGGACGCTGTGCCGCTGCCGCCAAAATTAGCCTCTGTGAGCACCAATAGGTTGCCTCCGGTATAGTCAAAAGCGCTGATGACGATTGTCTTCCAGCCAGTCGTATTGAAAGCTTCAGAGCCTTCGTAAACCAAGGTCGCATCATTGGTGTTCCAGCTGCTGGTGCTTAATGCGGTCAGAGTCGTGTGCTTGACCCAGATTTTGATGGGCAGGCTGTAGCTGCGAGGCTTGCGAACGCTCCAGCCCAGTCTCGTGATTAGCCCCGTTCTGCCGATTTCGGCGGAAGTGACAAGCGATGCCGACCTGCCCCGCGAGTTCCAGGCATCGAAAGGTCGCGGCAAGTAATCTGTTCCATTGCCGATGATCACCGTTTCTTCGCGCGAGCGGCGAGCTTGGGTCACGCATTATTGAATAGTGTAAGCACGCACCGAACCTGCCTCTCCAGTATTGCTGATTGTCAGGGGCAGGTTCTGTTCCTTCTCTGGCCCCATGTTTAGATCAAACAGTTCCGGGCTCACGCTGAGAACTGGCTGAGCAAAGTTTGGCGCCGGGTCGTTGATGCTGTTGTTCACATTGGAAAGCCTCACGTGCGCAGAGCCATCAGGATAACGCTCTTCATAGCTTATCACCACAGAGGTGCCGGGCAGGGTGAAGCTTTGCCCCAAGGCAATGGGGGCGTCATATTTCCCCAGAATATTGTACCCGCTACTGTGGTCGTTGAAAACAGATGTGCGGGGTCCTATTGAACTGTCTTGTCCGTCAATATAACGGTATCTGTAGTTCGAAGGAAGGGTTGTGGTGCTGGGATTTGTGTCAATTACCTCCGACCACAGCTGAGAGATGCTGCTGTAATTGGAATCGCTGCCCGAGTTGCTGCGCCAGGCATCGGTGATCTTCCAAACCAGAATACCTTCAGTGGGCAGGGCAAGGTCCCAGCTTTTACTGTTGGGGAGATTCCAATCCACATTTTGCGATGCAGTCAAGTCAATACTGTGCTGCCTGTTTTCCAGAAGATAATAAGAATTTCCCGCACTGACCGCAATAAGATTACGATAGTTTTCGGTGTCGTTAACCGTTTCCGGATCAGCCACCGGAGCCAACAATAGCATGGACTCCTCTTCACCTGCGGAAAACGCCAGCGGTTGTCTTTCCCAACCCAGATTCACCCTGATCCAAGGCTCGATAGGCGACGGCACCACATTCTTGTATATATCGTTAGCCTGATAGGCAAAAGGATCAAGTGCGTCGCAGCCATTCCAAGCGCCCGCACCCATCAACTGGTAACGGTAGTTGGGTACTCGGCTGGAAACATCCTTGTCCTTCAGATTAAAAAGCGCATGACCCATTTCGTGGGTGATTACACCCACACCGGAATAGATGGATATACAATTTGCCTTGCCGTTGTCTCCTGCCAAATAAGGTATTGCCCAAATAAACTGATTTATGTTCCAGGCTGTGCCTTCCCATTCATGAGCCCACTCATCCTGATATACCGGCCCCGCAAAGGCGATGATCGTCTTGTCGTATTGGACTTCAGGATTCCAGCCTGGCACTGCGGAATATCTATTGTTATAGGCATTGATCGCGCCGGTTAAAAGAGAGGTGGGGGCAAATGCACTGCCGGCGTAGCTGGTCATGTTTCCCATGTTGATCCATTGCGGAAAAACGTGGAAGTTCACGTTCACCTTCCCTCTGGATGCCATGGCATAGTATTCTTTGGCAAAAGTATTGTAGCGATCATCCAAATCCGAGATTTCCACAGGGGCATAGTATGGATTGTAGGTGGAACTGATAGGCTGATTGTGGGCCCAGTTGTTAAACTCCACCGGAATTACCAAGATGTTCCAGGTACCGGTCATTCCGGCCCCGTCGTTTTGCACCGGGATTAGTTGGCCATAAATGCTGATTGCAGCAAATATGAACCCCAAGATAAACAAAATGCGTTTCATTGACCGATCTCCTTTATGCTTTCTTGCCCATTTCCATTGAAGTCTTTGGTTAGAGCGAGCACAGTTACGTAGCTCAGCTTGAGATTTTCTCGCAACAAGCTTTTATTGTTGTTACACCTCTTGAGTAGCATGGAGATGACATCCGCTTCAAATCTTTCATTGGCTTCTTTCCAACTCATCCCCTCAATCAGTTTTAAATAGTTTTCCAACCCCGGCTCTAGTTCCGGGCTTATGCTCCGTGAATAGTGATAGCGAAAGTCTGGTATTTTGAATCCACTGTCGCTCAATCTTCTTTGGATGGCCTGCAGGGTGGACATCTTCAAGCCCAGTATTTTAAGCAGCAGAGCGTTGCTCTCAGTCCGAGCCCGATGGTACATCAGCAGATTGTAGTGAAAAGTTTCCTTGATCTCTCGCCAGCTGAGGTTTATGGCAAAACGCAAATAGTCCTCGCAAGTTTCGTCTGAAGCCTCCACCAAAAAATATTTGGTGATAAACTCAGTGTACTGGATGATGATTTGTTGATTGAATGCGCTCAGTTGCAGCCCTTCCTCGCGCAGCCTAGTTGCATAGTCGTGCCCTTTCTTGTAATAGTATTGTGCCTTTTTGAGATCATGGTAGTTGTTTTCGTATGACCTGCCAACGTAGAAGCAATCCCCGGCAATATTGCACAAAACCCCATGTTTCTCACATGTCTCCAGGGAACGTAATTGATAACTGAGCGCCTTTTCATAGTTTTTGTAATGCTCATATACTGTGCAGATGTTTTCCCAGCAGAGACTTTGGCGCA
>CAXYWN010000193.1:0-3934 GCA_964292625.1 uncultured bacterium | reverse complement strand
GAACTTAATTCCCGCCCGTTTGGCGCCGCTGGTCAGAGGTGGCCTAAAGTGAGCCCAAAGGCCGAAAATGGCTTCCGGGCCTGATCTGCTTTTGGTGGGGGCGGGGTAGCGGAATCAGAGGCCAGAGAGAGGGTTGGATACGCGGGAAGTTCCATCCTGTCGAGCCAAGCAGAGAAAGCTCTTGAATTCGAGTGCCGAGGATGCGTTGCCGCGTGACCGGATATGACAAACATTCCGGGTAAAGCAAAACCCCCGCGGTGTTGCGGGGGCTTCATTATCAGGCACGGGAGTTGTCCCGGCGCTTTGATTTAGTGTTTACTTGGTTAGGGGAGATATCCAACTGGCTGGAATACCCGGTTTCACTTTTCCCCGGATGATAGGTTCTCCACGTTTCAGTGTATCGTTGCTCTGAATCCGCTGTACATGTCTGGTAGCAGATCCAGAAACTGTAACATAATAGAACTTTTTTGCCTGCGGGAAATTCGGATCTATCCAGGAGCTGTTCAACGTGTTGCCCGCATAGGCAAATCCGGAATAGGGATTGTCGGAAGCGTAAATATTATAGCCATAGCTTGCTCCGGCCACCGGACTCCAGGAAATGGTGCCATCAAGCGCGATTGCTATAGCTAAATGATCTTCAAAATAGGGTATCGCAAAACCGGCGACTACTGCTTTATTTTGGAAATCGTCGATCTTCCACGCGCTGGCATCGGCTGGATGGATCCAGAACAACGCACCCCCGGCCGGTGGGTTTGAACCTGACAGAGATACAGTACCTGCCAGATAGAGCAGGCCGGTCTCACGGTCAAAGGCAAGATCCTGCTGATAATTGAAATTATATCCGTAGCCATAACCCGTTGCGGGGGCAATTGTATTGGTATTCAGATCAATCTCAAACAGCGCGTCATAGTTGCCGTCGTGAGCATATAGCTTATCCTGCCAGGTATCATAGGCGATGCTGAGGAGAAATACTTCCCAATCTGTATTCAAGGTGGCAACAAAGGTTGCGGCTCCAGTTGCAGGAGTTATGGTATAAAGGCTGGAAGTGGTGCACCCATAGAGAATATGGTGGTTGGAATCATAGGCCACGCCAGTAAGCTCAGGGTATCCGGTCAGTCCGATTTGTGTACCTGCTCCGGTAGTTGGGTTCATCTGCCAGAAGGGCGCGTTAGTTGTATTGTGCTCCACTCCACACCAGCCCGCATTCAACCAGTCCGCGCCAGCCAGGAATTGGGTTAAGGGATCAGGCGCGGGAAGGTCCGTCAGAGTGCCGGGGTTCTTTAGATTGAAGGTTACAGGGCCAACGCCGAGATATGTATCATCGCCGTAAGCCTGTTTGTCTATGGGCAGGCAGTAGAAGGCAGAGCTCATCTCATCGTTCGACTGCACTTCATCGCCGGCAAGGGTTACGGCAACGGTTACATTGTAGCCTTCATAAAGCTCTGGAGTTATCTGGGCGAATGACACCTGTTGACTGGTTCCCGGCGCAAGGCCTGTAACAGCCTGAACACTGGTATATGCGTCGCCAATATTCATCGTTACACTGAAGTCAACAGCCTGAATGCCGTTGTTGACCACCGTGGCCCTGGGGGTAAATGCTTCGGCTGGGTAGACCCCCTTTATGTCTATGGAAGCAACTTCCGCGTCAACGGATGCGGGGAAATAAATCGCGATATCATCGACTAAAATGTAGTCGATGTAAGGTTCACTATATGCGTGCCAGCCGAAATAATAGTTACCTGTGGTGGCTGGCATGAAGGGCAGCTGGATGGTTGTCCAGGTTGCCTGCCTGATGTTGTCGTTATCATAGAGTGGAGCATTGGCATTCATCGCCGCAATTGTTGGCTCCGTTGCATAACGAAGGGCAAGTGCTTCAGGCATGCCTTCCCAGCCCGGAGCTTGCAGGGCGAAAGAGATGGCATACTGCTGGCCACCTTGCATCGCAACCGGCGGAGAAATCATCCACTCGTTTTTGGGATAATATTCGTGATAAAAGACCACCGTCGCATTGGGTTCAGAGTTTGCCGGCCTGTCTGATGTGCTTTGCCATTGTCTGTTGTCGGATCCGGCATGGGATCCGATAATTGTCCAATGGTTAGGCATATTCGGATTTGCAAGAGCATCGAAGTTCTCCAGCCAGGGAACATTGATGAGGGGGTTGCTATCGATTGTGAACTCATAGGGCGGCCACAGAAACACTTCATTTGGATATGCAGCATTATAGCCGCCAACCGTCCAGACATAAGTTCCTTCATAATCATAAATAAAGGCGGGGCTGTAGGGACTGGTTACGTCCTCAAAAGCAGTGGCAACGTCGAAGAACTGATCCGAGTTGTAGGGTAGAGTCAGATCGACCACGTTGGCGATATACAGGCTGTACACATCAGGTTCGGTACCACCGGTATTCCAGCTGAACCGGAAGGGGAAGCCAGTGATGGGCAGGTTGTCCTTACGGTCAATCGGATAGACCAAATTTGGCGCCATTACCGGTCCGGTGGGCGCGGGCACTGCGATCACGCTGAAGTTGTCGATATCAACGTAATAATCCCCTTCACCCCAGGTGCAAAGGAACTTCACGCGAATAATTTCGTTTTCATAATTGGCCCTAAGCGGAATTGTAACCGTGGCAAAGCCCATACTGGTTACGTGATTGATCTGGTTGATTGTGTATAATAACTCAGGAAAGGTGATGCCGTCATCTGTGGAAATCCATACTTCGATCTTATCGTTCGCACCCAGTGGGGTAGGATATGTGGGGTACCATACGGAATCGACTATTCTGTATTCGAATGTGAGATGGCCATAATCCGCCATCGGCCCGATGGGACAAGTGACGGCATTGGCAGTGGGAGTATAGCCGTAGAGATTTCTGCACAGTCCGTTCGTGCCGTTGTTGCCATGATTGGGTGAAATATACATGATTCCTGACCAGTTGATGGCTTCATTGGTGATGCCGCTGTTGAAATCTTGGGTGTAGGGCAGCGGCTCGGTGGTGTCGGGCTCTATAGTGAAACTCCATACCGGGCAATTGGTGGCATCATCGATCGCGTTGTAGGGAATCACTTTCCAATAGTAGGTCTGGCCATACTGAAACAAACCGGCAGGATCGAAAGTGTTTACATTCAAAATATCGGTGAGCGGCATCAGGTTGTCTCCGTCAGTATTGGTTCCGTATTGGAGCCGGTAACCTGTGGGCATCCCAAAACCGGGAGTCCAGTTCATGGATGCGGTGCGGAGAACATTGATGGCCCCATTCAATGGTGACACGATGCTGGCAGGCCCGGGAGCAGCAGGTCCGTAGGATTCCATGTCGAAGGTAATGTTGGCGCGATTGGGGGACGGATATCCCCATTCATTAGTAGTCACATCATTGACGTTATCACGACTGCACACTGTTTTCCAGATGGAAGAGGTGGAGGTGTAATATACACTGGCACTGTAGCTAGAATTTGTGGCTATGGTACCGAAGATAACTTCAACCAACAAGTTGCTGGTGCCATTCCAGTAAAAAGGGGTGTCCAGGGTGTGAGTGTTGACACCCGCTACCGGTTGGTAAGCGGCATTATAAAAAACCTGAGTGGTGCCAGTCAAAAATGCGGCGTTAGGAAATGCAGCCAGGGCGGTGTCCCCCATCTTGATCCAGAGGGGGCGGGCTTCGCATCCGTTCAAGGCTTCCACGTTGAAGGCGATGGTAGTGATGTTGCCAAAGCCGCCACCGGCAGTGTTTATTTCACTGGCAGTAAACAGATACTGGTCTCGCTCGTTTTTGAAGTAGTTGCCGTAGGGTGAGGGTGAAGTCGTGCTTGTGTTGGAGGTGGTTCCTGTCCCGATGGTAACAGATACAGCGGATAGCCCCGCTGCCAGAATAAACAGGACTACCAATATAAGTATGGATCTCCTCATAATCTTGTCTCCTTAAAAGAGTTTATTAAAG
>CAXYWN010000192.1:0-3943 GCA_964292625.1 uncultured bacterium | reverse complement strand
GTTTAAGGTCGTTGTGGGCAATTTCGTGGCCGATCAAAAAGGCCAGTTCCGCCTCGCTATCGAGGCTGTTCAGGATGCCGATGTTCACAAAGGTCTTGCCTCCGGCGACAGCAAAGGCGTTGAATTCCCTGCTTGCCGTTACGGTGCATTCCCAAGCCAGATCGGGGCGGGAGGATTTGGCTTGGAGCTTATTGAAAACGGACTGAACGTTGAACTTCCGGGTGCCCGAGGTTCCTACTTCTCTCAGGATCTGCGTCTGGAGCTCTGCGCCCAACCTGTTTTCCTCTGCCGTGCTCAGGGCCGTCATATTCAGCAGGCTCTGATCGAGGCCGTCCACCAGCTCCTTCAGGCTGGAGATAGCCCCGGCGGGGTCAAACTCGTCGGAGGGCGTGTCAGCCTGGCTAAAGAGGTTGAAGCCGCTGGCCAGGTTGAAGGAATTGAAGGTACACTGCCATTTCCTGTCCTTCTTTTCAAAGACGAGGCGGCCGGGAATCTCCTGCGGCAAAAAGCCCAGCGGTTTCTTATTCAGCCGCACCTGGCAATTCATCACATATTTGCTCTTGTTTTCCTCAAAGCCCTCATCCTTGATCAGAAATTCCTCGATCTCATAATCCGCGCCCAACAAGCCCTGGACGTCAGATTCGATCTTGTCCCGTTCCTGGCGGGCAAGCTGGTTGATGGCGTTTTTGTCGCAAGCCGTGAACAGCAATAAAACGCAGAGCATGGCAATCATTAAAAGTATCTGGCGCTTCATTTTGGACGTCCTCCTTGCTTTGGTTTTTCCATTGTTGGAGATGGTTTACCATCCTTGCCGATGTTTTTCTTGACCTGTTCAGGAGCTGATTCCGCCATTGTTGAATCGGCATCGCTTCCCGCTCTGGTGCTGTCTTTGACGATGTAGGTGGAGCTGTCGCTAACGGCTGTGGTGGTCATCGTTTTCTTGGGGCTGAATTTGCTGTTCAGCACCATAAAATTGATCCCACTCGCCAGCAGAAGCGCCAGCGCCAGAAAGGCCAGAATCAGCGTGAGCAGGTTGAAGCGCCGCTCGCCAGCCGCGGGTTTGAAAGCCGGTCCCTGGATCACCTTGAGTACCTGGATGGTGATGTTGTCCCTGCCGCCCCGGCGTTTGGACTCGTCCACCAGCGCATGGCAGGCGGCTTGTGGTTCCCGGGCGAGATAGGGGTCGATTTCTTTGATGTCAAAATAGTCCGAAAGGCCGTCTGTGCAGAGCATAAACACATCGTCGCGATAGAGGGGAAAGGGCCCCTTGGCTTCGGAGGCGTGGGGTTTCGCGCCCAGGGAGCGGAGGATGATATTCTTTTTGGGATGGTCTTTGGCGTCTTCGGGCTTGATCAAGCCCTGATCCACCATCCCCTGCACCCAGGAATGGTCTTTGGAAAGCTGTTCCGTTGCGCCTCCGCGCCTCCGGTAGATGCGGCTGTCCCCGATCCAGGCAATCCAATAGTTGTCCCCCCGGATCAGCAAAACCACCGCTGTGGTGCCCATTTCGGCCAGCTCCGGATTTTCCTCGGCTTGAGCGGCGATATTTTGCTGGGCGAGGCTGAAAGAGCGGTGCAGTTCGTTGATCTCGTTATACTCGGCCCCCAAACCCTGGATATGAGCGGCGATGGTTTCCACAGCCACCTGGGAGGCCACCTCGCCGCCGCTGTATCCGCCCATTCCGTCGCAAACGACGATCAGTTCGCCGAAACTGCCTCTGTATTTACCATAATAATCCTGGTTGCTTTCCCGCACCAGACCAACGTCTGTGAGGTTGCTGATCAGGAATCTCTCTGTTTTGCTCATCGCAAGCCTCAGTAAAGGCGGAACACGCCTTCATTGGATCCCAGTTTGAAGGTGCTTCCGGCGTCGATGCGGCTGAGCGTCACCTTCTGCCCATTGACGAAAACTCCGTTGAGCGAGCCCAGGTCCTCGATGTAGAATTGGCCGTCGCTCCAGTAGATGCGGGCGTGGCGGGAGGACACGGTGGAATCGTTGAAAACAACGCTGTTTGCCTGCACCCGTCCCAGAGTGGCGCCTTCGGCCCCGATGTTGAAAACCTGGCCCTGTTCGGTGCCCATCAGCACTTCCATACTCAATCCCTGAACGGTACCGCCGCGTATTTCGCCGGTGCCCGTGCCGGGGGTGAGGATGATGGTGTGTTCGCGGGAGCGGGGTGTCTGGGGCTGGCCGTGGGTTGCTTGCGCGCGCTGGGTCTGTTGCTGATTCCTGAGTTTTTCTTCCTCATTGTGGCGCTGTTCCTCTTCATAGCGGGCTTGCTGTTCCTGACGTTGCCGCGCTTCCTCTTCCTCGCGGCGGCGCTGTTCAGCCAGACGTTTCTTCTTCCTGGCGTTCAGCCACAAAAAGGTTCCTACTGCCGCGGCCAATAAAACCGCGATGATGCCCAGGATCCAGCCCAAGGAAAGCTTTCCGCCTTTTCCCTTGTAGTCTTCTCCTGCTGCCGGCCGGGGAATGGCCGTCTTGTTGGAGGGCACCCGAATCTTGATGGGCTCGGGAAATTCCGCCCTATAGTTATCCTGGGTCATCAAAATCATGCTGAGGTCTTTTTCCAGACCATCGCCCCCCACCTCAAACACCGGGTAGCTGAGGATATAGGAACCCAGAATCTGGCGCCTCACCTTGCTGAAATGCTTGTCCAGGCTGGCGGGATCCGGAGCGTCGTAAAAACTGCCGCCGGTGTCTTGAGCGATGCGTTCCAGATATTGCAGATACTGTTTTTGCTGGGTGGTATAGCCGGCGGTGAAGATGGGAATCTGTTTGGCGCGCGCTTTTTCGATCGCCTTGTCGATAGTGTAGGCCTGGGCGGGGTTGTCCTCCTTGCCGTCGGAAAAGAGGAGCATAAAGCGGCCTTCGTTTTTGGCGGTGTTGCCGCTCAGGCGTTCGAGGCCTTTGTCGATGCTGTAATACAGCGATGTATCTCCGGGCAGGATTTTCAGGTTTTCGATGCTTTTGCGCAGAAACTCCGTGTCGGTGGTGAAATCGCAGATCAGTTCGGGATTTTCGGCAAAGGCCATGATGGCGATCTCATCGTTGTTACGTTTCTCGCCGATGAAGGAGAGCAGCGCTTTTTTCACGCTGTTCAGAGGCTTGCCCTTCATCGAGCCAGACACGTCCACGCAAATCAGGATGGAAAGCCCCTGTTTCGAATCTTCAAAGGTGATCACGTTCAGCAGAGTGTCCACCCTGGAGCCGCCGAAGGTGATCTGGAAATTGTTGCCCTTCAGGTTTTTGAGCGGTTCATTGTCGTTATCCAGGGCCAGCACCGAAGTATGCACCAGTTCCGGGAAAGTTTGGGTGTTGGTTTTCAGGTGGTTGACGCTGATGTTCTGCGCTAATAGCGGAGTGCAGAGCAAAAGCAGGATCAGCAGTCTGCGCATTGGATACCTCACACTGTCTTGAGTTTAAGGTCGATGGTGGCGATCCGGATCACGTCGTTTTCATTCAGATACACCTTGTCTTCGATCATTTCGCCGTTCACAAAGGTCCCGTTCGAGGAAAGGTTGTCTTCGATGATGAATCTATCGTTGCGGCAAAGCAAGATGGCGTGCTCGGCCGAGACACCGGGGATATTCAGTTGGATGTCGCAACCGGGGGAATTGCCAATGATGTGGCGGCCCTGGTAGAGCCTGAAATCCATGCCCATCGGGTCCACATCGAAAGTCACCAGCCAGCCGGTGAGCATCCGGTTCGCCTGGGGACGGGGCTTACCTTCCGCGGCGGGAGCGGCGCCCGTGGCAGGATCTGGCATTCCCAGGATCAAGGTCTTGTCGCTGATGGGGGCTTGAGGCCCGGAAGCGCTGGGCCCCAGTTTCGGCTTGCCCGTATCCAAACGGGTCTTTTCGGCGTCATCGCCAATCCTGGCGGTCGGCTGCATCCCCAGATTCCCGTTGCGGGGCGGAGGACAGTGCGGACAGGTGGGCAG
>CAXYWN010000191.1:0-3946 GCA_964292625.1 uncultured bacterium | reverse complement strand
AATTTCCACTCTGAGAAAGCGGCTAAAGGGATAGCGGAGCAGGAAATACGCGCCCGTCTGGCGTTCCCGATAGCGGTACCAGATGTCGTTGTCGGGACCCGGTACGGGCTCTCTGATGTAAAACTCGTCGTTGAGGTTGAAGACACCCACGCCATAATCCATCCTCTGTTTCAGATAGAGATAGGTGAGTGCGAGATTGGAGTCCTCCAGCTTTCCGGCCACTCCGGCGTTGATGCCGATTCCGTGATCACCCATCATATCGCTCATACTGAGCTCCACGTAGCCGACGGTTCCCACCCCGGGAGAATAGGCCAGACCGCCCCAAAGGCTGTCCAGCGAAAACCTGGCCCGGTATGGCTGAACTTGCGGAGGACTGCCCTTTTCCTGGGGTCTGTCGTCAAAGCTGAAATCCCGCGTGAGCTGCAGGGAATCCTCGGCTGTGTATGCAAAGGGGGCAAGATCATTCAGGAAGGGATCGCGCATGGCGAGGCCGGCTTCGGGGTTGATCCTGCGGGGTTTGACCAGCTTACGTTTGCCCAAATAATCCAACTGGCCCAGGTCGATGGGTTCCAGCAGCCGGTCTTCGCTGTCTATCTGGCGGGAACTTGGATAAGCCGCGTAGCTCAACGTGTCCAGGCTTATGTCCTTAAAATAGATATCCCAGGCGCCGTCGAAGTAGTTGGCAACCAGCAGATGCCGGCCATTGGCTGCCAAATCAGCCGAATAGACGCCGGAGAGGATCTTCATGGCCTGGGCTTTTCCTTTGCCGTCCAGCCCCACCGTGAAAATGTTGCTCACGCCGCCTTCGGAATTAATATAGTAAAGGTTTTCATTGTTGGCGTCAACCATCGGGAAGCTGCAATCGCGTTTTTCAAAGGTGTGTTGAGTCAGCTCGCCGCCGGCCAGATCCAGACTGAATATATCCCGGGTCAGATTCGCGAAGAGGCCCTGGCGCTTGCTTTCGGGATCGCGGCTGCGTTCCGAGGCAAAGACGATCCGGCCTCCATCGGGAGTGAAGCGCGGTTGCAAATCGTTGTAGAGGTCATTGGTGAGCCGTGTGACGCTCTCACTGGCCAGATCCAGCTGAAAGAGGTCGCAGCGCATCCCCTGCTGTCCCGCAAAGACCAAACTCTCTCCATCCGGCGCCACATCCAGTTCATAGATGGCGCTGAATCCGGGAAGCTTGATCGAACGGACAATCCTGCGTTTGTCCACGTCCAGAATGTGGATGCGGTCGCCATTGCCTGTCTTGGCGGCGAAGGCCACCCGCCGGTTATCCGGAAACCAGCTTAGATTGGAGCGGAAATAGTAAAACTCCTCGATTTTGCCGGTGGCCTCACCCTTCAGGATTCGCCGGGGTTCGGTCAAACCGTGTAGGGTGCCCATCCAGACGCTGTAGCGAGCCTTGGCGCTGCTGAAATAGACGTAGCGGCTGCCATCCGGGGAAAAGCGGGGCATCAAATTGAAATAGGCTCCGTCCCGCTCGCTGTTGGAGCGCTTTTCCATCCCCTCCACGGGAATCGCCTGGGATTCCACCAGCGAGAAGAAATCCCTTTTCAGTTGGTAACGCCAGCGTGCTTCCAGGTCCTCGAGTTCCAATCCGAAGACTTTCTTGGTGGCGTTATCCATCCCATTCACGGAGCGCATGGCGTAATAGAACTCCGTAACCTTCTCCCTGCCATAGGTTTTGGCGATGTAAGCCAGGAAACTCTCGCCCAGCCGGTAAGCGTAATATCCGCCGAGATTATCCAGTTTGGGCAGCTTGTCGTTGATCACCATATCCAGGATGAACATATTGTTGTAATCGCTTTCTCCGCCGATGGATAGGAACTCCGGCAAGCCTTCCGAAAACCAGAAGGGAGCGGAAGCGGGACGCATCGAAGCGAGAACGTTCGTCACCCGGTCGTCCAAAGCGTTGATATAGGCGTGGGTAAGTTCGTGGACGAGAAGGTCTTCCAGCTCCGAGTAGCTGCCGTTAAAGGGAATTGCCACACGGTTGCGGAGGCTCTCGGTGAAGCCGCCAACCCCTTCCGTGAGCAGGGGATAGATGATGTTGGTGCTCTGAAAGGAGGTTTTGCTGCCGTAGAATATCACCGGGATCCGGGAGCTGATGGGAAAGGTGAATTGTTCCTTCAGGAGGTAGTAGGTATCCTCCGCCATCAGAGACACAACCCGGCCAAACTCGTCTTCGCCATGGGGATAATAGATGTCAAAATGCATGGTCTGGAGGACGGACCAATCCTGGGAGTCAAGGTTGACCTTGTTTTGCCCGAAATAGTAAGCTGGACATGCCCCTGCCATGAACAGCAGGAGAAGGATAAAGATATATCTGAGTTTCATTTAGATCCTTAGAAGATGCTGAATTTCAAGTATTTTTTGGGATGGGCGCGGACGTCCTGGACCAATGAATCCAGCCCCGCCACCGAGGTCTGCAACTGACGGTAAAGCTCGTCGTCATAGAGCAGCTTCCCGGCGGTGCTTTTGCCTGTGTTCAAAGCGGTTACAGTCTTATCCAATTTGCCGGAAAGAATCTTCAGACTGTCCAGGGCGGCGTTGACCTTGGTCATTGATTCCGGCGCCTGACTCAGGGCTGAATCCAGATTGGCGGAACTGTTTTGGACCACTGAGCGGACCTCTTGGGACAGTCTTTCCACCTGATCCAGAGCGGCCTTGAGATCGCTTTTGGCGCTGATTGCCAGCTCATCCACCGATCCCACAGCTTGGTTGGCGCTATCCAAAACCTGGGCTGATTTTCCGATCAAACCCCCCTCCTCACGCAGATTGGCGAGGACAGCGTTGATCTCGTCTATCGCCAAAGTGGCGCGGTTGACCATACCCATCACCCCGACCGGCGAATCGCCCGTTAAAACATGTTTGATATCAATCGTCCCAGGACCCTCGCCCTGGTTGATGTTCAGCAAGGGCCCCCCCATCAGGGTGCTGTTCGAGATAATGAAGCGGGAACCTTGTTTCAGACTGATATCGCTGTTGATTCTGGCAGTCACCAAAATATCATGGTCTCTGGCCTCAATCTTTTTCACCCGGCCTACTTCCATACCCCGGAAGGTAACCTTGTCGCCGATTTCCAGCCCCATCACCTCGTCAAAGCTCACTCGCAGGTCTCTCTGCCCCTGGGTGCTTATGCGGCTGCTCAGCCAAAGATAGCCGAGCACGAGGATGGCGAGGATCACCACGGTGAAGATGCCCACCTTGAGCCGGGTTTGTTGGATGTTCGGATAGAATTTTTTCATTCCCGTCCCCCTTAGGTTTTAAGCTGTTTCTTCTGGGCGGCCGGGAAGAGGACATTGTTCAGGATCAGCCGGTATCCCGGAGAGTTCTTATGCAGGTCCAGAATGGTTTCGGGGTCTCCGACCTTGTGTTGATAATCTTCGGGATCGTGCCCGCCATAGAAGGTGAAAGTGCCCTTGCCGATATTGCCGTGAACGTATTTAACTTCATTCTGGTTGGGAACTTCGGCGAGGATAATCACGCTTTTCTTCACCTTGTCCTTGAAAAAGGAGGTGGTTTGGCCCAGGAATCCGTCGATCATATTCACGTGACATTGGGTGAGCATCGTGGGCACGGGGTCGTATTTGGCTGAAAAATCAAAGAGTTGAAAGTAATCCGCCTCGGCTCCCCGCAAGCGGGTATAGTCGCTGGCGTCGATATCCGAATATTCGTATTCAAAGGGGTTGGTCCTCAGGCTGAAATCCTCAAAGGCGAAGCAGCGGCTGTAATTGAGCTTGCTCTTGTATTGCGGATCGATTCCGTCACCGTCGATCAAGCCGTCCACGATATCCACCCCGTAGGCTGCCATGGCGATGTCGAAGGTGTCTGTGGCGGCGCACATGGCGAACATAAAGCCGCCATTCTCCACAAATTCCCGGATCTTCTGGGCCACCGCGTGATTCAACTGCCATAACTTGGCGTAGCCGGGGTTGGGGGG
>CAXYWN010000190.1:0-4008 GCA_964292625.1 uncultured bacterium | reverse complement strand
TCCGGAACTGCTGGAACTGATAGCCCTGCACCGCGAACCCCATCGCCTGGCCACCTACACAGAGGAACTCTGCGGGCTCTTCCACCGTTTCTACAATAAATACCAGGTGGTCAGCGCCAAAAACAAGGAGCTCTCCCAAGCCAGGCTCCTGCTGATTGAAACGGTGAAAGACACCCTGGCCATCAGCTTGGATCTGATGGGAATCAGCGCTCCGGAAAAGATGTAATGCGCGAAACGCCGAGCATCCGTCCCATGCTGGCTTCCGACCTTCCCCAGATCCTGCGGATCGAAAATCTGGTTTTTCATCCGCCCTGGCCGGAAGAGGCTTTCAGCGAGACTTTCTGCACTCAGTCCTGGGTAATCTGCGAAGCGGAGATCTTGCGCGGGTACATCATGTACCACGTGATTCCGGATGAAGCAGTGATCCTGAATTTCGCCATCGATCCGGATGTTTGGAGGCAGGGGCTGGGTACTCGCCTGTTTGAACACACCTTTGTTTTAGTGCAGGAACAGGGCGTTAACACGGTATATCTGGATGTGCGCTGTTCCAATATGGCCGCCAGGAAACTCTATGAAAAACACGGATTCGAGGTTCTGGGCTTGAGGAAAGACTACTACTCCGAGCCCCTGGAGGACGCCACTGTGATGGTGCGGCGCAGA
The DNA here is from genome assembly GCA_964292625.1 of uncultured bacterium. Taxonomy (GTDB): domain Bacteria; phylum Cloacimonadota; class Cloacimonadia; order Cloacimonadales; family Cloacimonadaceae; genus Syntrophosphaera. The sequence goes on along the minus strand of CAXYWN010000190.1, from coordinate 3,348 downwards.
GATGGATAAGAAGGTGAAAGATTACGATTTCTTGGTATTGGGCAGCGGTATAGCCGGCCTGATTTACGCTTTGCAGGTTTCCAAGCTGGGACGCGTCGCTGTAATCACCAAACGCAGTTTGTTCGATTGCAATACAGACTATGCCCAGGGCGGCATCGCGGCCGTTTTGGACGCCCAGGATTCCTTTGTGGAACACTGCGAGGATACCTTTAGCGCCGGCGCCGAGCTGGGCAAAAAAGAGGTGATTTGCCAGATTATCAGCGAAGGCCCCAAACTGATCCAGTATCTGATCGACCTGGGCATCGATTTCACCCTGCGCGATGAAAGTTACGACAACCGTCTGGAAAACCTTTCCCTCACCCTGGAAGGCGGGCACACCCATCGCCGGGTGGCCTACGCGGCTGATTCCACCGGACATCAGATCATGGAAGCCCTGATCGAGCGTTGCCGCGAAAACACCAATATCGACATCTATGAGAACAGCATCGCCATCGATCTGATCACGCAGCATCACGTGGTGCAGACCAACGGCTTTGTCCCCGGGATTTCATGCTGGGGCGCCTACGTATTGGACGAAAGCACCAACCAGGTACATATTTTCCGGGCGCGTAAAACCATGCTCGCCACCGGAGGCGCTTCCCAGATCTTTGCCCACAACACCAATCCGGAAGTATCCACCGGCGACGGAATGTCAATGGCCAGATTGGCTGGCGGAAGGCTGGCTAATATGGAATTTGTCCAGTTTCATCCCACCGCTTTCTGGTGTCCCGGCGGCGAAACCTTCCTCATCAGCGAAGCCGTGCGTGGCGAAGGGGCTGTGCTGAGGTTGCAGGACGGTACCGCTTTCATGGAAAACTACCATCCGAAAGGAAATCTGGCGCCCAGGGACATCGTTTCCCGCGCCATCGACGCCGAGCTCAAAAAACGCGGCGAGAAATTCTGCTGGCTCGACGCCACGGGCATCCCAGCCGAAAAACTGCACACTCATTTTCCCTATATCGACAAACGCCTGCGCGAGCAAGGCATCGATTTCACCAAAGATCCGATCCCTGTGGCCCCTGCCGCTCATTATTTCTGCGGCGGAGTGCTCTCCACCATCGACGGCATCACCGACATCCGCAATCTCTTTGCCGCCGGGGAAGTTGCCTGCTCAGGGTTGCATGGCGCCAACCGCCTGGCCTCAAACTCGCTTTTGGAAGCCCTGGTGATCAGCTGGCGCGCCGGAAACCATCCCTCAAATCAGGATGATGTGGTCTTCCCCGAGATTCCGCCCTGGAAACAGATGGATGATTTCAACGAAAACGAATGGGTGGTGATTTCCCACAACCGCGAGATCATCGGCACCATCATGGATGGCTATGTGGGCATCCGCCGTTCCCGGCGCCTGCTGAAATACGCCCTCTCGCGCATCGAGAACATCTACAACGAAGTTAACAATTTTTACCAGCACAATTCCGTGCGCCGCGAAGTGGTGGAAACCCGCAATATGGCCATCATCGCCATCGCCGTGATCCGCAGCGCCCTGATGCGCCGGGAAAGCCGCGGGGCCCATTTTCTGATCGACAATCCCGAGCGCGATGACGCCCTTTACAAGATTGACACCATCATTTGAGTAGCGCTATGAAAGGACTTTTCATCACATTTGAAGGCATCGAGGGCAGCGGCAAAAGCACCCAGATGGTGCTGCTGGGACAAAAGCTCGCCGAACTCGGCCTGCCTGTCCTGCTCACCCGCGAGCCGGGCGGCCCACCCATCGCCGAAGCAATCCGCGCTTTGCTGCTGGATCCCACGCGCAGCGAGATGCTGCCGCAAACGGAGCTGCTGCTCTATTCCGCCAGCCGCGCGCAACATACGGGAGAGCTGATCCTGCCCGCTCTCAGAGAGGGCAAGGTGGTTCTCTGCGACCGCTATTACGATTCCACCTTTGCCTACCAGGGCGCGGCCCGGTCTCAGGACATGGATTTCATCCGCTTTCTCACTGCCTTTGCCACTTTCAGCACCGTACCCGGGCTCACTTTCCTCATCGACCTGCCCGTCGCGGAAGGCATGGCGCGTATCCAGGGACGCCAGCTTGACCGCCTCGAACAGGAAGACGACTCTTTCCACGAACTGGTTCGGGCCCAATTTCTGGACCTGGCCAAAATCCATTCCAACCGCTTTGTGGTGCTGGATGGCAGCCTCCCCCGCGAGGATATCCACGCCCTCATACTCGATAAAGTTTTAACCCATTTAGGAGAACCCAGTGAATAAAAAGAAACAAAAAACAGCCCTGATCACGATCGCCGCCGTGTGGATACTGTCCGCGGCCATGCTCTTCACCGCCACCAGCGTCTTTGCCCAAAACCAATCCAGCGGCTCAGACCTCTATTCCCAGCTGGGGCTCTTCAGCGAAGTGCTCAGCAAACTCAAACAAAGCTACGTCACCGAACTCAACGACGAAGAGCTGATCAAAGCCGCGATCATCGGTATGCTGGGTTCCACCGATCCCCATACGAACTACTTCACCAAAAGCGAATACGAAGATTTTACCACTTCCACCAAAGGTTCCTTCGGCGGTCTGGGCATCCAGATCGATAAGATAGGAGACTACGTGACAGTGATTTCCCCCATCGAGGGAACGCCCGCTTACAAAATGGGGATCACTTCGGGGGACAAAATCATCCGGGTGGATGACAAAAATGTCGTGGGCGTTACCACCGAGGAAGCCATCAAACACATGCGCGGCGAAGTGGGCACCACCGTCGTCATCACGATCAGCCGCCCCGGAGTCGCCAAGCCCCTCGAATTCAAAATCACCCGCGAAACCATCAAAATCAAAAGCGTCCCCTACAGCTTTAAGATGGAAAACGGAGCCGGCTATCTCCGCCTCAGCCAGTTCAATGAAAACACGACCGCGGAACTGCGGACAGCCCTGAACGCCCTCGAGGCCGAAGGCATCACCGGACTGATCATCGATCTGCGCTGGAATCCGGGTGGCTTGCTCGACCAGGCGGTGGACACCGTAAACGAATTCGTCGGCTCCAATAAATTGGTGGTGGAAACCAAGGGCCGCATGCCTTCCGCCAGCCGCCAATATTACACCCGGAACGTGGCCAAAGCCCGCAATTATCCCATCATCGTGTTGGTGAACGAAGCTTCCGCCAGCGCCTCTGAGATCTTTGCCGGTTCGCTGCAGGACTGGGACAAAGGTCTGGTGATGGGCAAAACAACCTTCGGCAAAGGCAGCGTCCAACAGCTTATCCCGCTCATCAACGGCAACGGCATCAAAATCACCACCGCCTATTATTACATCATATCCGGCCGCTGCATCCACAAAAAGAGCAACGACCAGCTCCTCCTGGTGAAAGA
>CAXYWN010000189.1:0-4014 GCA_964292625.1 uncultured bacterium | reverse complement strand
CTTGCGGGTCTGCTCCCAGATTGCCAGGTTATCGCTCTTCCAGTCATCACACCAGCGTCTGAGGGTTGGTTTACAGGAGGGAGACTCATACTGTCCCATGCGGGCTTGAGCTTTGAGCATGGTGATGGCAGAACCGATGGTCACTTTATTGGGATGCAGCAGGATGCTGAGCAGTATCTTACCTTCGATCTCGCTGATCTTGCGTTTACGGGTGCTATTCTTGTTTCCATGCAGGAGAGCATACATATCCCGTTCGGTTTGGATGTAGAGGTCAATCCAGGTTCGCAGAGCCCGTTCTTTACGTTCTCCCCGCAGCTTGTATAGTTCAGGAACCAGATTGCCATTATTGTAATCAAGTACAATCTGCTTCCACTCTTCCACCCTGGACTCACAATCATCCAGTCTGCGGATAACCAGAGTGCAGAAGTGACCCAGCATCCTGGCTTCCGCATCATACTGCAGAGCCGGGTTCTCCCGGGGACTGAAATCAATATAGGCATTATCATAGAGGGTAAGTTGCTGGGACTCGTTTATAGATGGATCATCCTCTTCAGTATCATCATCCATATTTATTGGACCGGGAGCAGTCTGCTCCGATATTCCAGTTGATACGGGAGTCTGCACAAGCTGCTTGGGTTTGCGTCCCCGCTTGCCAGGTGTCATGATCCCCATGGGGACGATATCCGTACCTGCCAGTTCCTTTTTCAAGAACTCGGCATATTCCTCAACTGTGAAATCATAGAAACTCATAATAGCCTTCCTCACCTTCCTTGCAATTCATGTATTGATAGATCAAAGCGCTATTTACCATTTTACCTTTGATCTCCACTCTCTTTTCGAAAAAGAGCTCCGGCAGCACCCTCTGCTTCTCGCAGTTTTGCATCTCCATAATCAATAGCTCGGGGCCGGTGAGCAGGAAAGACTTCACAGTCTTGCTCCCGCTCTGCGGCACCTGCTGCTTATGCACCGTTAACTTGTTCTCCTGTACAAAGCGCCAGACTGTCCGGTTGGATCGCTGCATAAACTCAGCTACCCGTTCCACCGTCAGCCAGACCGCCTTGATCTTGCGTTTGCTCATTCTTAGCCTCTTCCAATAAAACTCGGTTACCGGGACAAGCACTGTGACATATTTCCCGGGGGTTTTATTTGTCACAGTGCCCCCCTGCTTATCGACCACTGTGACATAATTCCGGTATTTTAATTTGTCACAGTGCTCAAATCGTCTCGTAATCAGCATTGGCGGTGGTTTTACCCAAACGGAAAGCACTGTGACATATTTCTCTGTATTTAATTTGTCACAGTGCTCTGCTTTTCTGCCCCGGTCTCCAGTCTTGTAAGTGGTCGCTTTCATAAGCGCCTCCCGCATATTTTTGTTGGTCTCTACATAACTGACCTGCAATAACTTGGGAAGTCCTTTCTGCTGTTTCCGACACTACTGGAAAAACTTCTGAGACCGCCGGATTAATCCGCCGCTGAAACACACTATAAAATTTAGTTCTTGACGTGAATCTACTGGGTATTTACATTGTTCACAGATACACTATAATACCCATAGGGCAAGAGTCAAGCGATAATAAGCCCTGAAGGGGGAGAAATGAAGGCAGAAGACATTGGAACAAGGCTCGGAATGCTGGTAAAAGCATTGAATTTGAAGAATTACGAATTTGAAAAAAAGTTTGGTATCTCTACCAATTCTATGGCGAGATACAAGAACAACACCCGTTATCCGGAGTCGGAATTCTTGGCAAAACTGGTCGAGAATGGGATCAATGTGAACTGGCTCTTAAGAGCTGAAGGCAGTATGTTCATCCAAGCTCCCTGGGAACTCGGACCCGACATCAGGACTACCAAGAAGGTGCAGGTCATCGATGGCAAGCCCACCTTAGTCAATGATTTTGATAGAACTTACGTGCGTACTTCAATGTTCCCGATCGTGGCGGAAATATCCGCCGGAGAACCGGTAGTTGTGAGAGATGACTATGTTCCTGCGGATTCTGTCGAAGTTCCCACTCGCTACCTTCCGCATGGTACGGATGCGTACATTGCCTTCAGGGTCAGTGGTGCCAGTATGGAACCGCAGATCCTAAATGAGGATATTGTGCTGATCAAAAAGCAGTACGATTGGGAGAACACGGATGGTAGAATCTGTGCGGTCAGATTCGAGGGAGGCATTACTCTGAAAAGGATACAGTACGATCCGGCTCGCAAGGGAGTTGTCCTCCAACCACTCAATAAGGACTTTCGGGTTCTTATTATAGACTCAGATCAGACTGACTCGCTAACCATGATCGGCCTCCTTGCACTCCAGTTGCGAGTCCACAAAATCTGATGACCTCTCCCAAAAATCTGATGATCTGAAACCAGTCTAAAAACAGCGCATATTTGCAGGAATGGTGATACAGAAACGTCCAGAAACGTCCAAATGTCGCTATGACACAGTCTAAAGCCAGTCCTATATATCTCCCTAATTCATAAAGCCTTACGACCACTGTGACAAGTGATACTCATTTGCAGGTTTGGGTGAGACTTTGTAACGGTATCAATACGGAATCAATACGGATTTCATCCGTATTGATACCGTATTGATCGCGGGAGCCATGAGGATTTTGATTGACAGGCTGGCGGCTTCGCTTGCGATGGCTTTGTGAAAAATTTCGAATATCAAGACAGGCAAAGCTATTTTGCCATTGTGGCGGGAAACTTGGAACACCACGCGGCGGCAGAGCTGAGCGAACTCGGCGCCAAGGTGACCCGGGAAGTGCCCCGGGGATTGTATTTTACCTGTGAGAGGGAACAGCTTTTCCGGATTCTTTACTCGTCCAGGCTGATCCAGAGGGTGCTCGCGCCAATGGTCAGTTTCGCCTGCCCTGACGAAAAGGTTTTATATCAGAAAGCGCGGGATCTGGTCGATTGGCCCAGCCTTTTTGCTGTGACCCAGAGTTTTGGGATTCAGGCCAACGTGACTTCTGCCAAGATCACGCACTCGCTCTACGCGGGGCAGGTGCTCAAAGACGCCATTTGCGACAGCTTCCGGGATAAAACCGGGCAGCGTCCGGATTTCAGCACCCGGGATGCGCCCATCAACTTTAATCTGCATATCTATGCCGATCGGGCGAGCATCGCTCTGGACCTCACGGGAATCAGCATGCACAAACGCGGTTACCGCAAAGCGGCGGGCGCCGCCCCCTTGCAGGAAACCCTGGCGGCGGCATTGATCCGCTTGTCGGGCTGGGACGGAAGCAGAAAACTGCTGGACCCCATGTGCGGCAGCGGAACCATCCTGGCAGAGGCTTTGATGTCCTATTGCCGGATTCCCGCCGGATATCTGCGCCCGGACAGCGGTTACCAGCACATGTCAGAGTTAGATACCGCCGGATTTGAGCGGATGAAACAAAGCGCCGACGCGGAAATGCGGGCGTTGCCCGAGGGCTTAATCTCCGGATCGGATATGAATCCGGGCAATATCGAGATCGCGCGGGAAAACCTGTCCCGGCTGCCAGGCGGAGATAGGGTGGCTTTGAATACAGCGAGGTTCCAGGACCTCGAGCGGGAGAGCGGACGCTGCGTGATCACCAACCCGCCTTACGGCATCCGTTTGGAAGACGCCCAGGGGGCGGTGGAGCGGCTCTATAACGATCTGGGGGATTTTCTCAAGCAAAAATGTCCGGACAGCGAATCCTACATCCTCTGCGGCAATAAGAGTTTGGTTCCGCAATTGCGGCTGCGGGCGCACTGGAAGAAGAATCTCAAGAACGCGGATTTGGAAGTGGTATTGGCCAAGATTTTAGTGAAGTAAGCCGCTCTATTTCTGTCCCGTGATTAGGTTTATCGCGAAAGCCATGATCTGGGCATAGTTGCGCAAATCCCGGTACACATCGTTGCTGCCCGTATGCCCTTCATCCCAGCGCAGAAGGAAAAGGGCCGGATTGGCGCTCAGATTGTTTGCCCTGAGTTTTTGCACCCATTTCAAAGCCTCCCAATATCCTACCCGGGTATCATTCCATCCCGCTGAGA
>CAXYWN010000188.1:0-4068 GCA_964292625.1 uncultured bacterium | reverse complement strand
CGTTTCGGCTGCCTTCTGCGCTCAAGCCCTGCCAGGTAACTTGATGTGAAACTGTTACTGCCGGCGCCGCTCCGACATCTTCCGAAACATCGAGGATGGAATCGATCCACAGGCTGCGGTTGGAAACTCCGTCCAGATCGTTGATATAGATCAGGGAACTGATCACGGGCAGGTAGTCGAAAAAAGCGTACCAATCGTCGGCGATGGGGATGCTGTAAATATTCCAAGACCCGTTGGGAAAAGCGCCCTGATATACTGGCACCCAGGTTTCGATATTTAGGGTCAGGGTCCCGGAGAAAGAATAGAACAGCGTGTTCGTGCCGTCCGAAAAAGCGATGCCCTGCACTTTGGCGTTGGAAGAAGTTTTGGCCGCCACTTGAAACACAGCGCCGCTCTCCACCGCCATGGGCGTGATCATCTGCTGTTTCCAGGTGTTTCCGGTGAGTTGGAGTGACCAGGCGCTGCCTTGATGGGTGTTGGTGCTGCTAAGTTGCCAGGCGGAGGGATTGACGTCCTCATCCTGCCAGGAAAGCAGTTCCACACTCCCACTTTCGAAATCCTCGATGGTCTGAAAGCGCAGCGCGCCCAGCGCGGAGAGCGGCAACCAGACCAAGAGGGCCAAGGTAAGCCGAAAGCCCAATTTAATTGTGTCTTTCATGCCACAACTCCTTATGCGAGAAATTGGGGAGCGCCTTGGCAGGCACTCCCCGTTAGGATTCATTACGCGTTCAATCCGGCTTGCAGAGCTCGCAGGTTTGCTTCCACGACTTGCTCGCCTTTGCGGCTGAAGCTGTCGGTGATAGCCTTGCTCAGTTCTGCGACGCTGAAACCCAGGTGGGTCGCGGCGGCGCCGAGCATTACGATGTTCATGCCCCGGGGGGCCTTAACTTCTCTGGCAATGCTGTCCGCATCGATCAAAACATGATTGTGAATTTTGCGGATCTCAGCATAGATCGTTTCGATATCGGGATAATTCGCGATGTTTTTGAAGGGAGTTTTATTGGCGATCAACCAGCCGTCGTCAGCCAGATAGGGCAGATAACGCAGGGCTTCCATCGGCTCCACGGAGAGGATCATGTCCGCTTGCCCCAAGGAGATGAGGTCGCTCCAAATCTGGGCATCGGAGAGGCGAAGGTGGGATTGAACGTCGCCGCCGCGCTGACTCATGCCATGCACTTCGGCTTGTTTGAGGTACCACCCGCGGTTCAAAGCGGCGGCACCCAATATCGTAGCGATGGTCAGGATTCCCTGGCCTCCGACTCCGGCGAGAATGATGTCCTTTTTCATTGCGGTGTCTCCATTTTGCTCTTTTTCATCAGGGTCTGAATGCATTCACGGCGTGGGATAACAACGCTCACGCCCTTGTAGGCGAGCTCTTCCTTATAAACGGAGACCATTTCGTCCCAGTTGATTTTCAGAGGTGTGAACACGCGGATGTGCTCGCGGGGAACTCCCAGGCCGAGGCAGATGTTTTCCAGCTTGCCAAAGCCTGTGTAGTTCTGGCCGCCGGTCATCGCGGTGGTGGAATTATCCAAAATCACGATCACCACATTGGCGTTTTCATAGACGCAATCCAGCAGTCCGGTCATGCCTGAGTGGCCAAAAGTGGAATCGCCGATCACGGCCACGGCGGGATAGAGTCCCGCGTCGGACGCGCCTTTGGCCATTGTGATGCTGGCGCCCATATCCACGCAGGTGTTGATGGCGTTGTAAGGCGGCATGAAACCCAGGGTGTAGCAGCCGATGTCCGCAAACACGTGACCGCGTCCGAATTCCTTGAGCGCTTCGTTGAGCGCTTTGTAGCTATCCGCGTGAGGACAGCCAACGCAGAGGGCGGGCGGCCTGGGGCTTACGATTTCCGGCACCGGAGCGCCGAGTGTATCGGGCAGGTTCAATGCCTGCGCCACGCGGTTCGGATTCATTTCCCCGTCGCGGGGGGTGGTGCCGTCCAGGCGGCCGTGAATGGGTTTGGTTCCACTCCAGGCCAGGCCTTTAAGCTGTTCTTCCACCACCGGCATTCCCTCTTCCAAAACCACCAGCTTGTCGCAGCTTTCATATAGTTCGTGCAAGGCTTTGGAGGGCAGAGGATACTGGCAGATTTTTACCACAGGATAGGGGATGGGCTTGCCGGCAAATACTTCACGGAGATAATTGTATGCCAAGCCGGTGGCCACGATCCCCAGCGAATGATCCTCTGCTTTGAGATCGATGGAGTTGAAAGGAGAAGCGGCAGATTCAGCCATGAGAGATGACTGCAGTTCGATCAGATGCTTGTATTTTTTGCGGGCGAAGGCCGGCAGCAACATGAACTGGAAAGGGTCCTCAGGCTTCTTCATAGGGTTTTGAGCCAAAGGTTCACGTGTCTTAACGCCGGCGCGGGAATGAGAAAGGCGGGTGGTGAGTCGCACAAGCACCGGGAGTCGGTATTTTTCGGAAAGTTCAAAGGCGTGGAACGCCATATCATAGCATTCCTGCTGGTTGGAGGGTTCCAAAACGGGAATCATGGCAAACTTGCCGTAGTAGCGGGAATCCTGCTCGTTTTGGGAGGAATGCATGCTGGGGTCGTCGGCTGAAACAACCACGAGTCCGCCGTTGGCGCCGGTGAAGGCAGAATTCATGAATGGATCCGCCGCCACGTTCAGACCTACGTGTTTCATGGTCACCATGGTCCGCTTGCCGGCGTAACTCATCCCGATGGCCTCCTCCATCGCCGTCTTTTCGTTTGATGACCAGGTGCGGTGTACATTTCCCGCCGCGGCCTGTTTGCTGCGCTGCACGTATTCGATAATCTCCGTGCTGGGGGTGCCTGGATAGCCGTAAAATCCGCTAATCCCTGCATCAAGGGCTCCCTGCGCCAGGGCTTCGTCGCCCAATAGCATCAGATTTTCCATAAATGGGGCTCCTTTATCTGTTTATTTTATAATATCCGTGAACTTGGGGGAAGCTGCAGGGAAGCAGCCAAACCTAAGTTAATATGTATCTTATGAATTTTTCCATACAATACCGCCTCCCTAAATTAGTCAAGAATTATTCTGTGTTAGGGCTGGGAATTTCTGTGGATTATGATTGCTGAGTGGCCAGATATTCAGAAATCGGAGCAAAGGTTTTGCGGTGCAAGGCGCAGGGGCCGTGTTCAGCCAGAGCCTGGAGATGGGCGGCGGTACCGTAGCCTTTGTGGCGGGCAAAGCCGTAGAGCGGATATTGAGGCTCGAAACCAGCCATCAGCCGGTCCCGGTGAACTTTGGCGAGGATGGAAGCAGCCGCGATGCAGGCGGAGAGTGAATCTCCGCGGACAACACAGCGGGCCGGACAGGGCAGGCCTGGCGGCATCTGATTGCCGTCGATGAGGCAGAGATCCTGGGACGCAGCGATGGCGGCCGCGGCTTCCCGCATACCTTTGAGGGTGGCCTGAAGAATGTTGTGGGCATCGATCCAGGCGGCATTCACTTCCACGATGAAATAGGCTTGGGCTGAAGCGGTGATTTCCGCGAACAGCCGTTCCCGGCGAATGGGCGAAAGTTTCTTGCTGTCGTTAATCCCTTCGATCGGGAATTGGTAATCCAGAACCACGGCTGCAACCACTACCGGTCCGGCCAAAGCGCCGCGTCCGGCTTCATCGATGCCAATCAGGCGATGGGAGTTCCAAATCAGGGCCAGGTCGTAGGTGTAGATGCTGTTCATTGGGGTTTTTGGAGTAGGAAAAAGAGGCGGGCATAGCGGTTGTCGAGATCGTTGCCGTCCCGGTTGAGCAGATTGGGCCTAGTATCGGGGGTGAAGATTGCCTTCAGTTGCAGTTTGGAAGCGGCACAGAGTACCACCAGTCCCTGAGTGCGGTACACTCTTTGTACGTGGCGTTCTTCATAGCGATCGTAGGAATTCAGGTTTTTGCGGAAGAGGAAGAAATGGGTGATCTGGCGGTAAGTTAGGAGCTCATAGCTGGAGATTTGGATGAGGTAGCCGTCCCGGACGCGGGAAAAGGAGGTGGTGTCGCAGAAGTTTTCCAGGCTGTTGTTCAGGGTGGAGATATCGAAAATAAAGGTTCCACCTGGGGTGAGGGCCTTATAGACG
>CAXYWN010000187.1:0-4102 GCA_964292625.1 uncultured bacterium | reverse complement strand
AGAATTGAAGAAAACCCTCGGCTGGACCCTCAAAGAAGATGCCGGCAAAGGTTACCGCCGGGTGGTGCCATCGCCCCTGCCTCAGAAGATCATTCCCGCCCAAACAGTGAAAGAACTGGTGCAGCGAGGCGAGATCGTGATTGCGGTGGGCGGCGGAGGAATCCCCATCTATATTGAAGAAGACGGCACTTATGAAGGGGTGGACGCTGTGATCGACAAGGATTTCGCCAGCGCCCTGCTGGCCCTCAACATAGAAGCGGACCTCTTCGTGATCCTTACCGGGGTGGACAAAGTTGCCATCGATTACGGCAAACCCAGCCAGCGCGACCTCGATGTCCTCAGCCTGGCAGATGCACGCCGCTATTACGAGGAAGGGCAGTTTCCTGCCGGAAGCATGGGGCCCAAGATAAAAGCTGCCATCGATTTCCTCCAACCCGGAGGCAAAGAGGTGATCATCACCTCGATTGAAAGGATAGTGGACGCCTTCGCTGGCAAAACCGGTACCCGTATCGTGCACTGATTCATCCACAGCAAATATGCAACGCCCGGAACATCGCGCTCCGGGCGTCTTGCTTTTTCTGTATCTTGGAAAGGGGATGCCGGCGTTTTGCGTTTTCTGTATCTTGGAAAGGGGATGCGGCCGTCTGTAGCTCTTTTTCGAACAAAGCAGGAAAGACGAAAGGCGGTGGCTTCAGCCACCGTACCAATGATCCTGCTCACCTAATCACGCTTTAGCCTGTCTCCCCCCTCCTCAAATTAGTGGGGCCTTATTTAGGGGAGGGGAGAGACAGTCATATTATATACCGCATGCGTGAAATTCGGGGATACGGTGGCTGAAGCCCCCGCCTTCCGTCTTTCTCGTGCAGATCCGCCCTTGCGGCCTCTTCATTCACCTAATCGTTACTTTCCGTTCACTTCCCGCAAACAGGGAAGATGTGTCCGACCTGTGGCTCAGGGAGGATAGCGGAGCAATCATGATGCCTTACCTGACCCTCTCTTGTGAAATGCCAGGCGTAAAAAACCGGCCACCCTGAGGCAGCCGGTATATGATATCATTGTGGTTTAGGTTTACATCACTTCGGAGAGTATCTTGTTCATCATCGCCTGTGCTTCCGAGGTCACCATATAGGAGAGCGGGAACCCGAAGACGTAACAGCGGGTGTCCCCGGTCACGTTGCGCAGAGCGATGGGTTGGTTGTTATAGGTGTCGTATTGAGCTTGGGTGGGCGGTAGCGCGTTGGGTAGCGTTTGGTAGTTCGTGGGTTTGATACCCATGCGGTAAATTACCTCGGCAGTGGCGCTTTTGGTGTGGAAGTAGGTGATGGGACCCAGCCCGTGGAAATTGTTCACAAGGGGATTGAAGCTCGGTTCATTGCCAGCTGTGTACTGGAGGTTGATGTCAGGATATGAGGATACTCCCACGGCTTTTTGGAAGAAGGTGCGGGTTTGGAGGGCGTCGCTCAGTATCCTGGCCGGGGGAGAGACATAAGAGTGGCCCAGATAGTTCACAAAGGTTCTCTGCATTCCCAGCACGAAGGCATCCAGGTTGGCTGCCAGTTTGGAGGTTGAGGAGAGGACAAAGTTTCCTCCTGACCTCATGTTGAGGGCGAGTCCGTCATTTTCGTATTTCAGGTTTCCGGATTCACTGGGATTGTCGGAGTGGTATATCACGAGTTTGTATTGCTGGAGGTCTGAGGTGGCCAATTGGCGGAGGCGGTAATCGCCGTAAGTATCTCCGGGAGCACCTGTTCTGCTGCGGCGGATGAAGGTTTTGGTGCCACTATATCCGGAAAGCATCTGCTCGTATTTAGCCTGAACGATGGCATCTGGTGACGTGGAAGCGTTGTTCAGATCGTCATCAATGACCAAAATACCACTGCGGTCTGCCGCTGGGATGGGATCGACCAGGGTGAATCTGTAAGCTGCAGGTATGGGATCCACTTCGCCCTGAAGATCGACGCAACGGACTTCCATGCTGTGTTCTCCTTTGGACAGGGTGGTGAGTACCAAAGTTTGCCCCAGGGGTGAATAGAGCGGTATGCGCAGCCATTCCTTGCCATCGCTGTCAAAGACATGAGAATCGGCGAAAGGCGGATAATTGTAAGGAGCGTCGTCCAAACGGAGGTCAAAGTGGGTAATTTCGCTAAAGTAGTTTTTATCTGTGTAGCGGTCCAGCACGCTATCCACTTTTTTATCATAGGGGCTTTCCTGTCCGGGGGGCGGCCACAGGATGCTTCCGGAAGCTTGCACGATGCCGTATTCGCCTCTCCAGCCCCAGCGGAGCCAGACTTTGATGTTGCTGCTATTGATGGCAGTGGAGGTGTTGCTAAGGTCTTTGAAGAAAGGCGTGGCAAAGCGTTGCAATCCGCCCACGATGGTAAAAGGCGTGATCTCCGGGGTCGATTCATCGGTGTAATCGATGAAGTGATTATCACCCAAAGCGTAAACACGCTGCGGATAGATAACGGTTCTGGGGCGGAAACCGGCTTTGACGGCAAAGCTCAGCCAGGAGTTATCGGTCGGCTCGGAAACATCGGTAGCCTCAGAAACGACTCCAGCCTGGTCATAAGCGCGGGCTTCGACTCGGGTGAGAGAATTGGTAACCCCATCCACGATGTCATAAGTGAGTGCCGGGGTGGTGTAGCGGGTAAGCAAAAACTCGTCCATGTGAATGTCGTTGGTTGAACTCTGGGTGTCGATCCAATCAGTTTCCGTACCCGCGATCACAGTGCTGTCCACGGGATCGATCTTCATCATTTTGAATTCAAATTGGTAAGGAGTGGGGGGGATGAAGGGGTCGGTGTCTTTCATGGTGAAATCGAGCCGGATTCCGGAACCGACCTCGCCACCGTAGGGATTACCCTTGGTGGTGGTCACGATGCAGGTGGGGCGGTCTGACGTGGCGTTGAATTTCCTCCAGGCGATACTGGTCTTGGGATAATCCGCTGCCACTTTTGTGATTCCGCCGCGGTTGTCGATGGCTATCACTTCGAAGGTGCTTTCCATGGTGAGGGGGTTACCGATGGAGTCAGCTGCCGGGAAATTAATCACGGCGTATTTGGCCGAGGTCCAGATGGTCTTGCGGGCGAGCGGGTCATCCAGGGGCAGATTCTGATCGGCATTGGTTTTATAATGGGGCACCCAGCCGACGCCAAAGCGGTCAACTATGTTTTCGGGCGTGAAATCGCCGGTCATGTCCACAAAGTGGTTGCCCGGAGTGGCGATCGGGTGTCCATCCTGATCTTTCACGCGATAGGCAAAACCGGTGATAATTCCGTCTTCATCCCAACCGTTCCAAAAGATCTTCTGTTGAAATAAAAAATCTGTATCTGCGAAGGGGGCAAGCAACTCGCTGTCGTCAAAACCTTCGTAAGAAGTGATTAAAATTTCGGGTTCCTTATTGTCAAATTTTTCCCCGAATTTGCCGCAGCCGGTGAGCACCAGCAAGGCCAAAATCAATGAGGTTATAAGGGTTAAGAGTCTTGCACTCTTGTTTGGCATCATTCCTCCCATATATGATTGGTGGATATTTTCTTACTATTATTCCTTAAAAACAAAGTCGAGAAAATCGTCAACTGTTTTATTTATCCCCGCTGCTCCGAGAGCAGCTTTGAGCAGATTTAAAAAGAGCAGTGAAGTGGTTACGGAGCCAATCCCACCCGGTACTGGCGTTATCGCCAAAGCTTTATCCAGACAGGAGTTATAGTCTATATCGCCAACGTAGGTCACCTTTGCCTCGGCTGTTATTCTCTCATTGATACCCACGTCGATAAGAATAGAATTTTTCTTGATTAAGGGTGCTTTTACAAATTCCGCCTGGCCCAGAGCGGCTATGAGGATATCCGCGCTTTGGGTGATTCCCGCCAGATCCTGGCTGCGTGAGTGGCAAACTGTGACGCTGGCATCAGCCCAGGGCTTTTTCCAGAGCAGCATGTTGGCCAGAGGCTTGCCCACGATGGCGCTGCGTCCGATGATGACCGCGTGTTTCCCGGCCACCGGCACCTGATAGTATCTAAGGGTGCAAAGCACGGCCAGCGGGGTACATGGCAGCAGGGCGTCCTGGCTCAGGATGATTTTGCCCAGATTAACCGCATTGAGACAA